>SLSL01000102.1 GCA_007130465.1 Halanaerobiaceae bacterium
ATCAGCCAGTCTATATCCAGATTTTCCGTTATCTAAGCAATGTCTTAAGGGGAGATCTAGGAACTGATGTTTTAAATCACCTGCCAGTCAGCGGTCTGATTTTAAATGTCTTACCTAACACCATCATATTAGCATTTTCCGCCATTTTCATGGCATGTCTGCTAGGAATTCCTCTAGGGGTCTTTTCCGCTTCGAACCAGGGTTCATTCTTTGATTATTTGACTGGTTTCCTATCTATCTCAATGATTACAATACCTCATTTTCTGGCCGGAATCTTATTGCTATTAATCTTTGCCGTTTATCTTGGCTGGTTTCCGGCAATGGGAGCTGGCCAGTCAGGTGATATTATCAATCAACTCTATCATCTTGTATTGCCTGCAACAGCTTTAGGGCTGGGCTGGGTAGGCTATATTGCCAGGTTAACTAGAGCCACAGTCTTAGAAGAACTGAGAGCAGATTATGTCAGGACAGCCAGGGCTAAAGGTTTGAAAGAGAGGATTGTTCTTTATAAACATGTTCTCCGCTGCTCAATTATTCCAGTAATTGCAGTAATAGGTGTTGGTTTTGGCAACTTGATGGGCGGTGCTGTTTTAATAGAAATTGTTTTTCACCGTCCTGGGCTTGGCTATATGATCTATAGGGCAATTGCAACGAGAAATTTCCCTGTCCTGCAGGGCGGTTTAATAGTTGCTATCTTCCTCTATGCACTGGCTAACTTTGCAGCAGATCTCTCCTATGCTTTTATTGACCCGAGAGTCAGAGGTGAATAGCAATGGCTAATGAAAAAGTAATAGAGAATAAGAGCCCAAAGAAGAGAAAATCAAAATTTAAAAAGGTTATTATCAGACCCAGTGGTCTTATTGGCTCAGTAATGGTCTTATTTATTTTGCTGACAGCTATTTTTGCACCGATTATTGCCCCTAGAGACCCTTTTCAGATAAATGTTATGAACCGGTTTGAAGGGCCTGGCAGAGATTTCAGGCTTGGTACAGATGATATTGGCCGGGATTTATTAAGCAGGATTATTTATGGTTCCAGAATAGCCTTAACAGTTGCTATTCCAGCAATTATTTTTGGTGTCATTTTAGGATTGTTTTTAGGGATAATGGCAGGCTACAGCTCTGAGAAGGTTGATAGTTCGCTGATAGTTTTTTTCGATATTTTAAGATCAATGCCAGCCCTGATTTTTGCCATTGTTGTCCTGACAATGATAGGGCCAAGTGTTTATGTTTTACCAATAATCATGGGGGTTACCAGGGTTCCAATCTATGGTAGATTGATTAGAGCTTCAACTTTAATGATCAAGAATAATGAGTATGTTGTAGCTTCTCATGCTTTAGGTGGTTCGAAGATGCGAACGATGTTTAAACATATTCTGCCTAATGTTGTTGCCCCACTTTTTATTCAGGCTGCCATGGATATTCCGGTTATGATAACCTTTGAGGCTGGCCTTAGTTTTCTTGGGCTTGGAGTACCTCCTCCAGCACCTAGCTGGGGCCATATCTTAAGAACAGGTTATCTAAATGTCAGGCATGCTCCCCATATAGTCATTTATGGTGGATTGGCTCTCATAATTGCAACTTTAGGTTTTACTCTTCTTGGCGAAACTTTAAGGGATGTTTTTGATCCCAGGTTGCAGCGTAAAGGAGAACTGTAATGGGAGGGAAGGTGTTTATCAATGAAAAATTATGGCAATACTGGCTGTTCTCATCTATTATCTGAGTCTGAGTTAAATCAGATTCATAAGCTGAGCCTGAAGATACTTGCTGAGATTGGTATTGAGATAGAGGATCAAGAACTTGTAGATAAGCTAAAAGCCAGAGGTTGTGTTGAAAAAGGTGGCCGGTTATTATTACCAAGGTCATTTATTGGTGATATTCTTAAGGAACAGGATAAAAGCCATCAGAAAAATAATTATGCTGGTTTGAAGTTCAAGAATCCTCTTTCAGGCCATGAAAAGACTTTCAAGAGGGGTCAGCTCTGGAGCCAACCCTTTGGGACTGTGGCAAAGACGCTTGATCTTAAGACTAATCAACCTAGAACTGTTAAAGAGAATGACTTAATAGATTTTATTCATTTACAAAATAAACTGGATAATATTGATTTTACAGGACCATCGGTGATTCCAGATGAATATCCTGCTAAGCTGAGAGAGCTAAAGATGACTGAGACTGCTCTCCGGTATAGCAGTAAAACTTTCAGTGGCATTGCGGCTTCCAGGAGCCAGGAGATTGACTATATAATTGAGCTTTACAAAATAGTTCAGGATTCTCAGACTGAGCCAATTGGAGGAATTGGGATTTCGCCAGAAAGCCCTCTTTCATATCCCAAAGAGATTACTGATATTATAGGTAAGGTTGCCATGGCTGAAATACCTATAAAAGCTCTGGTGGCACCGATAGCTGGTCTGACTGCACCGCTGACTATTGCTGGTTCTCTTGCTCAGATGAATGCCAGTATGCTTGCCTTTACTGCTATTACATCAATTATTAGCCCAGAAACGCCAGGGGCGGCTCTATTTTTCTGCTCCAGGCTTTCATTTCCTAATATGAGAAAGGCCTATTCTATCTGGGGATTGCCTGAGATTGGGCTAGGTAGTGCCGGGGCAGTTCAACTGGCTAAATATTACGGTTTCTTTTCTACTGTTTATGGAGTATCAAGCACTTCCTGTAATATTGATATTCAGGCTGGTTACGAGAAGGCAATCAATGCTCTTCTGCCGGCTCTAGCCGGTGCCAATATTCTTTCTGGGGCAGGAAGCCTGGCCAGCAATACTCTGGCTTCAAAAGGGCAGCTAGTTATTGATAATGAAATAATTACACTGGTTAAAAGAATTGTTAGTAGATATGATGTTAATAAAGATACCTTAGGTTTTGAGGTTATTGAAAGATCTATTGAAGATGGCAGTTTTATTGCAGATAAACATACTGTTCAGCATCTCAGGGATGGAGAAATCTATCATAGCAAACTTGGTTTTGATAGTTTCTGGTATGAATGGCAGGAAGACGGTTTTCCTGAGATAGCTGCTAAGGCAGAGAATATAACCCAGGAAATCCTGTCCAAGAAAGCTGAACAGTTTTTAACTTATGAGCAGGATAGGGCTTTTAACCAGGTAATTTCAGCAGCAGAAAGAAATCTGATTTAAGAATTATATTTTTTGCTTTAAGCTTTAAATTTTTATAATTATAGCTTTTAGAGCTATAACTTGTAAGATATAAATTGATTTTCACAGGGCGGTCCACCGGCATACCAGAATATTTTTTTAGCAGGCTCTATTACCCAGGCAGCTCTGGTTAAAAATTTATCGCTGTATTCAGATCTCAAGTCAGGATGTCTGCAGATAGAATGGGGGTGATTGAGATGGTCTGTCAGAAATCCCTGACCTGAGGCGGCTGAGATTCTGCCGAATTCTTCTTCTAAAAATCTGGCCATTCTATTATGTCTGACAATGGATGAAGCTTTTCTTCGGTATTTATCGAGGTTTTCAGGTTCTGGTTCCTGGCTGGCAAATCGTCCTGTTAAATAATGGTTGGCGTGACTGAAATAGCTGGTGGAATAGCTGATTTCTATATCATCAGGTGTGGCTTCGATATTGTAGATTTCGTAACCATCTGATAAAATCAGACTAAAGCAGCCGGCTCTTTTGGCCTTCATTACAGTAGCTAAAGCATCGCCTATTGTAGTTTGGCGTAAGATTTCATCGATAATAATATAGGTTGGAATTCCTGGCTGAAATTTTAGCCTGGGGACAGAGTTCCAGCATATTGCTATGCCGTATGAATTGAGACCTGCAGCAGAAAGCATTCCAGGATAGGCGTAGGAGATAATATCAGGACCCTGGGTTGATCTTCTGATTAATAGGATGTTTTTGAAATTATCCTGCCATTCAAGGTAGTTATCCCAGCTCTGACCGATAACTGCTCTTCCATTAAAAGTTGCGTTTCCGGTAGCAGCAAAAGATGAGCATTTATCGTTATTTATAAAAAGTTTCCTCTCTTCATTTAAGGAAATCATCAGGATGTCATTGAAATCAACTTTGGCTCCCCTGGCAATAGCTTCTAGTTCAGCTTTAATCTTCGGAGAATATTCTTCAATGTAGTTAGCATATATGCCTGCAAGTTTTCTTGCTTCACTAATATTACTACCCTGGCGTTTTAGCCAGTTATTAAAGAAATCAATAGTTTTATTTATCTCTTCGGCTGATTTCTCTCCATAGTGGTAGCCTCTTTCAGATGGATTTCCGTTAACTTCTATTAAATCTGTATTAGAACCAAGTTTTCTCTTTATCATTTTGATCATTCCTCCAGTGAATAATTCAAGTGAGATTATAGATTTAATTATAGCATTATTATCATGGATTTTCTAACACAGTTGAAATGTTGCTGAAAAGTTTAACGTATTGTTTCTGAGAATTCTATATTATTTAATGCATTGTATAATCTTAGATTTCCGATCTGGCCAGGTTAGGCTGGTATGACTATATGGTGTTAAAAGAGGTTGAGTCTGAATAAATAATTTCTAATTTTGTGACTTTTATTTTTATTGATTATATAGTATAATTAGTTTAGTGAAATATATAATAA
>SLSL01000287.1 GCA_007130465.1 Halanaerobiaceae bacterium
TGGACAGACATTCCTATTATAGAAGGAATAGAAAGCCTTAATAATAGCTGAACAACTGGTTCTGTGCCCATCCTTTCTGACTTAGTTGTTATCGCCAAGGTGCTTCCTCCTAATCATTTCAATAAATCGGCATTTTGTTACTATAATTTATATTGCTATTTAATATTTTCTGTCTTCTTTGTTATTATACCAATCTTTGAGTCTGTTTTTAAGTCGGATTTTTTATCTGAAATTGCAAATAGAGCTACTTTCCAGAGAAATTAAATTATTATATGCTAAGTATATATTCTTCAAAATTTTAAGGTCTCCTACAAAATTTAAAATATAGTTTTAGAATAAAAATTAAAGTCTGTTGACGGAGGTGGTAACCGTCGGGTAACTGTCAGATATATTAAAACCAGGAGCCACCAATTATTAACTGACACCTGGTTATTTAAGTAGATTAAACTAAAAGTTCAAGGAATTCAGCAACAAGCTCAGGGTCAAACTGGCTTCCTGCTTCTAATTGGATTTCCTGTAATGCTTTTTCTTTGGAAATAGCCTTGCTATATGGCCTTTCGTTGGTCATGACATCATAGGCATCTATAATTGATATAATTCTCGATAGATATGGGATATCTTTACCTTTAAGCTGATTTGGATAACCTTTGCCATCCCAGCGTTCATGATGGCAGAGAATTTCTCTAGCTATAATAGAAAATTCTTCAGTAGCTGTGGCAATCCGGTATCCCCGCTCAGGATGTTCCTGAATTATTTCCCTTTCTTCCTCACTGAGACTACCTGGTTTATTTAAGATTTCTTCACTAATTGAAGTTTTCCCGATATCATGAAGGCTGGCCAGAAGTGAAAGCTTATTAATCTCCGAGCCTGATAAGCCTAGTTTCTTGCCTAGCTTTTCAGAGAGATCTATCATTCTTTCGCTATGTTCTTCTGTTTCATCGCTTTTAGCCCGCAATGTATTTAAAAGACTTGTTACAATTTTATTTTTAGTACTCCTGCTGGCCAGAAGCTTATTCTGATACATATTATTATCTGCCCTTTTTAAAGTCTGGGCAATCTCTTCTTCAGGGTCTTCTTTTGTTGCTAATCCTATACCTAGAGAAATTGGTAATTTATTATCCAGGGTAGCCTGGCACTTATTTTTAATTCTTTCTACTATTTTCTCAGCCTCGGCTCTCGAGGTTGATGGAAGTAAAACTGCAAATTCATCGCCTCCAAATCTGGCTAAAATATCTTCTGCTCTCAGAGATTCTTTAATTATTTTAGCTGCGATCTGGAGCAATCTATCTCCTAATTCATGTCCGTGACTGTCATTTATAATTTTTAGACCATTAAGGTCTGACATAATTATTGAGATTGGTAACTGCCTTTCAGTATCCATTCTGGCCAATTCTTCCTCAAAAAACCTTCTATTATAAGTGTCAGTAAGTTCATCGTGAAAACTTTTATATTCTATTTCATTTTTATATCTAACCTGTTCTAAAGCTGTTGCCATATGAGTTATTAAAATTTCAGCCAGCTCTAAATCTTCATTAGAAAAAGCATTCTTCTTAGTTGCCACCGCCTGAAAAACTCCAAAATCTTTAATCGGGATACTAATTGCTGATTGAAAATCAGGATTGACTGGTTTTGCATCTTTATCTTTAGTTAAATCATTAACCAAAAATTTCTTTCTCAGGCGATAGGTCTTGCCTGCCAGACCTTCAGTTACTGGAAAGGTTAAGTTTTTATTTACAGTGACAGCATCTGAAGTTATTTCTGTAATTATTTTATCATCTTTGACTAGGCTTATATCACAGATATTAAAATCAAGAATATTCTCTGCAGCTTCAATTGTACTCATTAAAATATTCTCTTCATTTTCACATTGACTGAGATTAAGAGCTGTCTGATGAAGCTGTTTTACAATTTCTTTTTGTTCTCTAAGCTTATCTTCTATAACTACTCTATCTGAAATATCCTGGAGATATGCTATCTCATATTCTCTCCCTTTATAATTAAGATAATGGCTGGTTATTTCAACTGGCAATTTACGATTTTTAGATGTCAATATCTCTGTTTCAATCCTTGTAATCTTATTAGTTTTAATAGTTTCCCAGTTTTCTTTCAGATTGGTTTCCTCCAGGCCAATTGCTATTTCAGAAATTTTACTGCCAATTAATTCATCTTTACTGTAACCTAGAAGGTCAACGGCTTTATTATTGATGTTTTGAATAATACCTTGAGGACTAACCCTGAAAATAGCTATTGCTGCATTCTGAATCAGATAATCATTGAATTCTAAAACTGCTTCTCTTTTCTTTCTTTCAGTTATATCAGTCTGTAAAGATATATAACCTTTCTTATTATTTTCAAGATTAATGGCAGTTTCAATTAAATGAATAAAAATATCATTGCCCTGGCTATCTTTATCTTTGATTTCAGTAATAATTGTTTCTCCATTAAATATCCTTTTTAAATTATTTTCTGCAGCTGCTCTATTCTCTCTGGCAACAATCGAATCTAATACATTACTACCTACTAACTCATCTGGAGATACTTTAATTATGTCAGCCAGCTGTTGATTAACATCAATTATGTTGGCATCTTTATCTGCAATCAAAATTCCAACTGGAGCCAGCTCAAATATTTTTTGATAGAGATTCTTCTGTTTCTTTAATTCTTTCTCTGTTTCTTTTAATTCAGTTATATTTCTAACTACCGCTATTACCTTATCATCAATATAATGGAGTAGATTGCTTTCATAATAATCGATAATATTATTATTTTTTATCTTAAATGTATTTCTAGTATGTCTTTGTCTTTTAGTTGGTGTTTTAGGCTTAGTTTTTGTCCTGGGAATTTTGCTGAGTCTCCCCATACTCTGCAGAATTTGAATTTGTCTACGAAGTCTTTGTGTAATTTACTGCATACTCCTCGGACTGTGCTGTTTTTTTCTATGATTAGTGGGATGTCTAGGTCTGGTTCTTTTGTTGGCTCTTTCATGTATATCCTGATAAGATCTAGCTTGCTGAATATGATTTCTTTAAGCTCTTCAAGATGATCTTTTTTTTCAGCGGAAATCATTAGGTTTGCCTGTATTTTCCTGGCAATTTTTTCTGCGTACTCCTTACTTACAAGATCTACCTTGTTAAGTACGGTTATGCCTGGAACGTACTTCTTGTTATCCTCAATGCAATCTATTAATTCATCAACAGTTATATTGCTTCTTATGACGACGTCAGCATTGTTAATCCTGAACGTTCTCAGGACGCTTTCAATGGTTTCGTTGTTAAGATGAGGGAGCCTTACAGTCTTGCTTATCTTAATCCCGTCCTTTGCAGTCTTCTTTATCTTAACATCAGGCTTCTTCTTGTTCAGCCTAACCCCTGAATCATATATTTCTTTCATTATCACATCGTGATGCTCAGGGAATTGAACGTCAACCAGAACAAGGATTAAATCGGCGTTCCTCAGGACAGAGAAAACCTCTGTGCCCCTTCCTTTCCCGCTGGCAGCGCCACTAACTATTCCTGGCACGTCAAGAACCTGTATTTTTGCGTGCTCGTACTCCAATACGCCGGGGATGACGCTGAGCGTTGTAAACGCATAACTTCCTACTTCTGATTCAGCTCCTGTTATGCCGTTAAGCAAAGTGCTCTTTCCAACACTGGGGAACCCTAAGAGCACAACTGTTCCGTCACCTGTCTTCCTTACCGCGTACCCTTCGCTTTTCCCCCCGCTCTTCCTCCCGGCAACCTTGTCCTTAAGCCTTGCCAGCTGGGCTTTGTACAGCCCTATAGCTTTCTGGGTTCTCTTATTGTACTGCGAATTAGCAATCAAGTCCTCTAATTCCTTTATGCGTGCTTCGTCCCCTGCCATCACAACCTGGTTAAAACGGCACATATATAAATATTGACCTAAAGAGCATTTTTCAGGATGCTTGAGCTAAAAAAAAGTTATTATGAAAAACTCCGAATTGAAATATTTAAGAAAATAATAACTTACAACCTCAACGTAGGAGATGAGGAGCTTCTAATCATAGGGGATACAGGCACTAACGGGTGTAACCTTTCTCCTTTGCTTACTAATGCGTACTCTCAGGCTGCTGCTGAACTAGGGATAAACCACGAAACAATATACCAGGAGTTTAAGCCAAGAGGTTCTTTTGCGGATAAGAGTATGATACAAAAGCTGACCAGGCTTCCCAGGAAAAGCGTTATAATAATGAACATATCTAATAAGACTGGAAAGCTTGGCGATCTCGGGCTTAGCTTCCGCAAGTTTGCCTTAAGGCAAAACCATAGGTTTATCTCTACTACCAGCCTTGGAACTATTCAATCCAGGCATTTCCCTCTAATAATGGATTGCCTGGACATAGACTACAAAGAGATTTCAAGGAAAGCACGTAGTGTTGCAAGGAAACTGGGTGTTGCGGAAGAAGTACGGGTAACAAATAGTGCTGGTACGGACTTAACGTATAACGTGTCAGGAGTTCAGCCCAGGATTTCCACGGGCATTTACAGGAATCCAGGGGAAGGAGGCAATCTCCCGGGTGCAGAA
>SLSL01000132.1 GCA_007130465.1 Halanaerobiaceae bacterium
GAAAACATTTCAAGGCCTGATTATAATTATTATCTCTAATCTGGTCGATAGCCATCTGATTGAGCACTTTTAAAGTTGCTGCAATTTTTTCTTTTTGCACCTGAAATCACCTCTTTAATCAGATCAATTTCATAAGCTAGAGCTTGTTGGCGATCTTCACTGACATAAGAAAAACAGGCCTGATAATATTCTAGTGCCTTACTCAACTCGCCCTGAGCTTCATGGACTATACCAATATCCATTATTGCTCTGGCCATTTTTCTTATAGCTAATTTACAACTATCAGATTCAACTTCTGCCTGCTCATATAACTCTTGAGCTATAGCTAATTTTTTTAAAGCTAGAAGTTTATTATCTCTCAAAACCTCAAGATTAGCAAGATTATAATAGACTAGAGCCATCCCTTCATAAAAATTTAGATAAGTTGTTATATTCAGGGCTCTTGTGTAATAATCTTCAGCTTCCTCCAATTTCCCTTCATCAATAAATCTTAAGGCTGTATTATGCAGACCTTTAAGCTCCCTGGCAATTTCTGCAAATATTATTTCTTCCACTTTTCACACTCCCTATATTAGAGGGGTAATTTCCACTTGTTCTTAATATCTTTACAATAATAGATATCCATAATTCTCTCAACTTCAGCTTCTGTTTTTATTTCAAACCAATTTTCAACCAGACTTTTTTTAGTTGGTTTATTTCTATTAGTTATCTTCAAATTTTTATTTGCAGTTTTATTCTTCTCCTTTTTCTTCGACTTATCTCTAGAAAATTCGATATCCATTAAATTATTCTTTTCTTTTTTTGAAATTCTATTATTTAAACTAATTGACATATCATCGTAAATATCTTTTTTTGTTTTATAGGTTTTATCTGGTCTATTCATATTATCGATACTCATTAGCATAGGAAAAAGTTCTGAATCCTGGGATTCGTTCTCAGAAATTTCTTTCTCTTTTTTTGATGGTAAAATAATATCTTCTTGCTTTTCTTCATTTTCTTCATCATCACACTTTATAAAAAAGTCAGAGTTGAGCAAAACAGAGCGTTCTCGAACTTGCCCAAGTAACTCCTTTTCAATTATTTCTTCTTCAGACAATACCAGATCATTTTTATTAATCTCTTTTTTCCCTATTTTGCTCACCTCCTTTTTCTATTCTTCTCCTAACTCATCCCGTTTATTCTCTATTGCTAATTCTATCTCCCTGAGTTTCAACTCAAATTCCATCTGCATTGCTTCAGCTTTCATATCTAATAGACGCTGCATAAAAGGATTAGGAGGAACTGGAACCAATCTAGTTCTAATTGTACTAGACCCTTCCTGCTGGAAATTATATTTGCTGGAATAAGTGGCATCAACTGGGGTTGATCTTACTGAAACTGTTCTTTTACCCCACCAGGTTTTTTTAGTAGTAGTATTTTTTATTTCTCCCTCTGTCCTTCTCTCATAACTGGATTCCTTTGTCATAGTTATCGCCATTTTAACTTCTATTACTGTTTCAGCAAACTGATAAAAAGTTGGTTGAAAACCAGCACCAATCATAGAAGTAGGAATGCTTTCATCATCCTGTGTCAGTTCGCCACTCCCATCTAATTTAATAGCAGGGAGGTTTACAACTGCGTTCTCTTTATCTCCCATTATCTTCAATATTTCTATGCTCTCTCTATCTAAATTAGCCTGACTTTTAGCTATAGATGAAGCTAAATTATAAACCATTTCTGGAAAAGGAACATTTAATAATTGCTGACCAATACTCATTTAATCACCTCCACCAGGCAATTTTAATTTTTTTAGCTATCTTCTCCATTCTCCAACTTATCTCTCTCTTCTTCTACCTTCTTTTCAGCATCCCTTAAAAATTCTTTTTCCATTTTTAATTGCTCCAATTCAGCCCTCATATCCAGAATTCTCTCCATAAATGGATTAGGAGGTAAAGGAGTAATTTTGGTTCTGAGCAAACTTGAACCCTCAACACTATAAGAATATTTTGAGGAATAAGAAGCATTTACCGAAGCAGAAAACGGTCCCCATCCTCCCTTTGCACTAGCAGAAATAGATTTATCAGTTGTTTTATTCATAGAAATAGCCATCTTGACTTCTATAATAGTGTCAGTAAATTGATAAAATGTTGGTTGAAAACCTGCTCCGATCAATGAAGTTTCAATTTCTTTTTCACCAGTATCATCGGTCAAATCAGGGAGATATACAGTTGCTTTATTTTTGTCTCCCATAAATTTAGCAATTTCACAACTGACTTGGTCTAGTTTGTACTGACCTTCGGCAATTGCGCTGGCTAACTTAACTACCATCTCAGCAAAAGGTACATTCAATAGGTCCTGACCTACATTTGCCATATTTTTCACCTCCTTTATAAGAAAATGAATGATAAATTAATTACCGGCCATATCCCTGGGTACTGCTCTGATGGTAAATTTAATTTGACTGAGAGCCTCCTCTTTCTTAGAACCGAAATCTGGAGAAGTCATTAACAGCCCCTGGTCTTTGTCTCTGCCAATAGACGCCTTCAAATCAATGTCCATTCTGTTTATGATATAATTAACCTGGCTATCACCCTGATTAACCTGGTTGTTAAAATCATCGATCGCCTGGTTGAAATATTTTGAAATATCATCTGATTTAAATGCAGATTGCAGGCTCTCTTTTAAATTATTTAATTCAATTTTTAGTTCTTCCTTAGCCAACTGTTCCTTTTGAAATGCTTCCTGGATATTCTCAAATTGATTATTCAATCTAAAATTTTCTCTTTCAATTCTGTCTAATTTATTCTCTGCTTCAATTAATCTTTCTGCTTTTATTTCAATCTCTTTTTCTAATACTTGAACTCTTATATTGCTTATAGTCATCTGCTGAATCAAAGATTCTTCAACATTTTTATCCTGTGATAACTCTTCTAAATTATCTGTTAGATTTTGAATCATTTCATCTTTAGATTGGAGTTGGTTTCTAAAAGTTTCAATCTTCTCCTGATATTCATTATTTAAACTTTCTTTTTCATTTTTAAGTTGGTCAATAATTTTTTCCTTTTCATTAAGGTTTTTTTCTATTTCTTGTTTTTCTTGAAATATCTTTTTAAAATTACGAATATTTATTTTGTCAGGACCATTAAAATCTGGCAATATCAGACCTCCTTTCTTTTCGAAATTATTTCTTTTGTTTATTCGGTTGGAGGTGGTACAGGTACGATTTTAAACTTAAACTCACTTTCAGTTGATTCAGTTGATTTAAAATAATTTTGATATTTAGCATTTATAGGACTAATAAAAACTTTTTTATTAAAGGGCCCAGAACCTTCACTTTCTTTTTCTTCCACTACTGTATATTCCATTTTAAGTGTAAAAGTAGTTTCTGGCATCACATACCAATTAGCCTGTAACCCATAACCTGCAAAATCATCATCTTCATCAAGGGCTTTTTGGACTTCAAGGGAACCCCTATCAAGTTCAACCTGTGCCTCGGCGATTCCACGACCAATATTTGTGATTATATCAGAAAGGTCACCAAACAAAGATGATTCTTTATAACTTGTTTTCTTTTTGCTGTCTCCTTTTTCCCCGTTTTTAAAGATCAAATCAAGGCGAGGATCATCTGGTTCCAATTGAAGTGTGTTCTCTAATTTAGAGGCCTCTAACTTCCAGCCTTTTAGCTTTTCTAGATCAGGTCCCTCATCATAATCAATAGAATAATTTTTGCTATAAACATCAAGTAGTTTTTTAAGGCTAACTTCATCTATTTCTGCCAGATCTCCAACATTTCTAACACCGGCTCGAATTAATAATTCAGCCCAATCTGTATCGATTCCATCAACCCTCATTAAATCTGCCTGTTTACTCCAACGGTAAAGAGTCTGAGCTTGAACATTTATTTCCTGCGCCAATTTATTTCTTTCCTCAGGCTTTTGAGTTTTTTTACGAAGACTAACTAAATCTGAAATCTCATTTGAGAGCAAACGATTTTCAACATTTTTACCAATGCCTTTAATCTTAGTCAATTTGTCTGTTATCGTGTTCACCCCCTTAAATATAGTTATCTTAATCTACTTATATTTACAATATATTTCTCTATTAAGTTCAAAATCTCCTGTAGGTACAAATACCTTTTTTATAATTATACTCTAGTATAAATAATTATATAGTGAGTCAAAGGCTATACCGGATTAGTTTATAGGGCTATACCCGGGTTAATTTAAATCTCTATAATTCAATTATCAGATGAATCAGTTTAAAAACCACTCAGGCTTTTTGATAGGCAAAGTTTCTTCATTTTCAAGAAGGCTTACTTTAAAAAATTTTTTTAAAAGAAAAAGGGGGAAGAAAAAATGAGGAAAGTACTAATTACAGCAATAGCATTACTGGTTGTATTTGGATTAATGGGGGGCATGGTTTTGGCAAATGGAGCAACAAAATATGATCTAACTCCTGTAATTGATGGTTGTCCATCATCAGGTACTGTTATAATTAATTTTACTGGTGCTGGAAATGATGAAGTAATCGCTAATATCCAGGTTTCAACAGATCC
>SLSL01000012.1 GCA_007130465.1 Halanaerobiaceae bacterium
AGGCTAAAGTATTAAGAAATATAAGTTACGCAGGAGTTATTAAGGAAAATTTGAAAGGGGAAATTTAAAGATGAAAATTTTTAAGAGGTTGTTAATTGTTGTGCCGGCTATACTGGTTTTGGTGATTGGATTTGTGGTCTTGAGCAGTTATTTTGAGCATAGAGACCTGATTGCTGAGGAGAAGGAGCTTTATCCGGCTCCAGGTGAGTTAATTGATGTTGATGGTGGCCAGTTACATATTTATGCCGAGGGTGAAGGCGATGATACTCTGGTCTTTATGGCCGGGTTAGGGACCAGTTCGCCATTTTATGATTTTAAGCCGCTCTTTGATGAGCTGGCAGAGGATAATCGGATTGTTGTGATTGAACGGGCAGGTTATGGCTGGAGTGATATTACTTCTACTGACAGGGATTTAGATACTGTGCTTGCTGAAAGCAGGAGGGCTTTGCAGGAAATTGGCGAAGAAGGACCATTTACATTGATTTCCCATTCTCTGGCCGGGATGGAGGCCATTTACTGGGCCCAGTCTTATCCAGGTGAGGTTGAGAGAATTATTGGCCTTGATCCATTGATTCCAGAGTATTATGAGCAGGATGAGGACAGAGATAATCCCCTCTCTCCATTAGTTACTTTTCTGGCCAGGTCTGGCCTGATGCGGCAGCAGGAAGGTGTCTGTAAGAATATGCCTGTGATTGAAAAAGGTCATTTAAATGGCGAAGAAATCGATGCTGCCTGCGCTATTTTTATGAGGCGGTTGATGACTAAAAATATGTGGGAGGAATACCGGAGTCTTGATGATAATAGTCAGCTTGTTTTGAATAGCCAGGAATCTGAGGTGCCATTTCATGCCTTTATCTCTGGACAGGGTGATGAGTTGTGGATTGATACTCTTGAGGAGTATGCTGATTTGAGCTTTACTCTGGATGCAGGTCATTATATCCATCTGGATGAAACTGAGTTTATTGCAGAAAAAATAACTGATATTATAGAAGGTAATGGTATTGATTTTTAAATGGAGATATTTTGCAAAGGGCGAGGCTTTTAAATCTTTAAAAATGAGTTATAATTAATAGATAAGATTAATTATAACTGAATAGAATATAAATAGTGTGTAAACGGAGAGGATATAAGTGGATAGGATATTATTAAACTGGATAATTTTACAGTCAGTAGAATCTGGCCAGCCTGACGGAGGTGGTAACTGTTAGGTATGGACCAGGTGACTGACTGTTTTATATTTAGAATATTAGTAAATGGAGAATTCCTCTAAAGATGACACCAATTACAGCTGCTAACATGGCCGGTCTGACAACTTCTTTGATTCTGGGGCCAGCTGAGATTAGTAAGGCAAGGCCGACTGGGTCAAAAGGATTTAATGTGAAGCCTACAACTCTATTGAGCTCGGCAACTGTCATTGCTCCTTCTTGCATTAAATCCAGCAGGATTCCTAACATGGCTGTGCCACCGGCTAGATATTTGGTCGCTATTGGCAAGACGGCGGCGCCTGGGATTCCGATTCTAGTTAAAGCCGGGGCCATTAAAGTTTCTAGAACATCGATAGCTCCAGCTTCTCTTAAGATATTTACAAAGAATATAGCTAAAACCAGGGGAGGTATAGATTTCTTGACAATCTCTAAACCTTCAGCTCCTCCTTTAAATAGGAGGGGGATTAATTTTAGATTTTCCTTATCTTTTTTAACTTCTATGTTCTTAGACATCTGCGTTGAGTTATCTTCATCATCTTCGCCGTGGATTTTATAGGCCAGAAATCCTGCCAGTAATCCTCCTAATATTGATGTTAGCAGGGTAACTGGTATGTTGAGACCAACGACTGCCAGGGGAACAGCGGCATTGGCCTGGGACATAACCAGCACTGCAGCCAGGGTGGCAGCTATTTTCCTATTTGTGATCTTTCTATCCTGCTCCATTATCTTAAAGGTTGAGATTGGTGCTGCAAAGTTGACAAATAATATTTGCACCATGGCAAAGACACCTAAACCTGGCAGACCAAAGAACGCTAGCAGTGGCGATAATTTTTTTGCTATTAGAGCCAGCAGGCCTTTGTCTTCTAAAACACGCATTAATGCCATTAAAACAACTAAAACTGGTAAAAGTAAATATAATGCTAAATCAACTGCAGTCTCTCCTGATACAATTATTAATTCAACAACTGTCTGCAAAATACAAGCCTCCTTAAGATTTCCTGGTTGTTAGTTATTATCCTAATCTCTCCTTAATACCACAGCCACAAAGACGACGATTATGAAGATGATGAACCATTCAAACATTGTTATTCCCTCCTAGCTGAGCTATTTGATGCTATCATAAAATGTATATTGATTTTTGCCAGATTTCTTCGATACATACATGGCCTTATCGGCCTTCTCAGTTAAGGTCTCGACATCCTGGCCATCTACTGGATAAATGGCAGCTCCCATACTGGCTGTAATATCAAATGTTCTCCCAGCAACTTTAAATGGTTCATGGAATGACTCCAGTATCTTATCCGCTACTACTCTGGCGGATTTTTTGTCATTAATATCTTTACATTTTATTATGAATTCATCGCCACCGAACCTGGCAACTACATCATTATCTCTTAAATTTTCTCTTAATCTATCGGCTGTCATTTTTAGAAGTACATCGCCTTTTTCATGGCCCAGGGTATCATTAACTTTCTTGAAGCCGTCGAGATCTAACATAATCACCATTAACGACTCTTCATCTTCTTCTGCCCGGTCAATCGATTCATTTAATCTGTCAATAAATAGCCTTCTATTTGGTAGCCTGGTCAGGCTGTCGTGATTGGCCAGGTATTTAAGTTCTTTTGTTCTTTGCTCCACTTTCTCTTCAAGTTCTTCATTAAGCTCTCTAAGTTTTTCTTCAGCTTCTACCCGTTCTTTAATATTAGAAAATGTGCAGATAAGTCCCAGGTAATCTCCCCAGTCATCCTTAAGAATCGCAATTGAAAATAGCACCGGAATAGAATGACCCTCTTTGGTTTCAATAATTTTGTCCTGATACTTAATCACTTCCTGGGGATTAGTCCCAGAAAAGAATGAGTCTATCAGGCTGTCATCTTTAATTATTTTATCTATAGATCCATCTAAAAGATCTCTTTTTCTATAATTCAACTGATTTAATGCGCTCTGATTAACCATTTTGATTATACCAATATTATCAGTAACTAATAAACCTTCATTCATAGTCTCTAAAATATCACTGGCAATCCTATCAGGTGAGAGAGCCATTAGTTTGTATTTTTCAATAGAATAGAGAACTCCTAATGCCGGAATGACAATAAATATTACAGAGAGATCCGGATATTGATTAAACCCTAGATAGGGAGGTATTATATCAACTATAGTTCCAATTACAAGAGCCAGCGTTAATGTTCTTAATATCAAGCTAGCCTGCTTCTTTTTCCTGGTGGCTCTAACATTCCGACCCCATTTCCATAATAATAATATAGATATAAGAGTATAAGAGATATAATAAATATAAAGTGCCAGGTTCCATTCTGTATGCTCAGCTGAAACGACCCAGCCAATATTTAATTCAATCATCTCATAATAATTATGCATATAAGAACTTATACTGAAATTATAAATTAATAAAATTGCAGGGATATATGTTAAAGCCAAAAACCATTTTCTTTGAATTATACTTTTTTTCTCAGTTAATACCAGGGTGAAATGCAAAAAGATACTATAAAAACTTAAGTACCCTACTGCTCCTATTTGCCTCCAGAGTAATGCAGTTTCTGGGTTATTTGAAGCCAGCGAAACTCCATATGTTAATGCCCATAAACTTAAAACCATTGAGATAATGAAAAACAATTTATTTTTAGCTGACTTATTATCTTTTTTAATTACATAAATTCCTAGAGAAAAATATATTATAGAAACAATAATATAAATCAGGCACGGTATCAGACGGATTCTAGAAATAAGAGGCACCTCCCTGCTTTATAGGCAGTACTTTTTTACCACTTAATATATTATTCTCTATGAAGAGAAAAGTTCCTTTAAAAAACATGAAATCTGACAATAACTCTTAAATTTAGTTATTTAGGAAAAAATAGAATATGTATAATGTCAATGAGATACCCATTATCTACTGTTTTAATCAGAATAAATTTTATTTTGTATTCCTGTTAACAGACTTCTCATGAATACAGGAATATATTAAGAGAATAAACCCATTAAAGGAGTGGTCGAGATGAAAAAATATATTCTAAATTTTAGTTTTATGCTCCTTTTGGTATTGGTCTTCTCTGCTGGAACTATGGCAATCTCACTGGAATATCTTACAGAATTAAATCCTGCTCTGACCTACTATAACCTTGATGACCATTTCGCTCCAAACATGGGCATGCATTTTATTGCCCCAGGACCTCATATGACTGTTGTTCTTGCCGATGATGATACTGTAGTCGCCGTTGAACTTGTGGTTCCTGAAGAGCAGGGCTGGCTCCCCTGGTTTGACCAGCCTGAGGGAGAACCAACTGAACTTCCTATTGGTATGTCTTA
>SLSL01000130.1 GCA_007130465.1 Halanaerobiaceae bacterium
CCATACGTGCCATAAAAACAATTCCTCCAATTTTAATTATATTTAATATATATATTCTTATTTAAATATTATATTATTTAATAGATCTTTTCAAGTTTTATTTACCTAATGTGGCTACCATCACTGCTTTTATAGTATGCATTCTATTTTCTGCCTGATCAAATACCTTTGAATGTTCTGATTCAAAAACCTCATCAGTTACTTCCATCTCAGACATTCCATAATCCTGATATATCTTTTCTCCATTTTCAGTTTCACGATTATGATAAGCAGGTAAGCAATGGAGGAAAATAACATCTGGATTATCTGTATTGTCAATCATTTCCTGATTTACCTGATATGGCTTTAGTAAATTTATTCTATCTTCAAACTGATCTTCTTCTCCCATGGAAACCCAGACATCAGTATAAATTACATCTGCATCTTCTACACCAGCAACAGGATCTGCAGTTAATGTAACACTACCACCTGATGCTTCAGCAAATTCTTCAGCCTTTTTAACTAATTCCTCTTCTGGCCATAGACTCTCTGGTGAGCAGATTGTAACATTTAAACCAACTATAGCTCCGCCAATCATTAAAGAGTTAGCCATATTATTCCGACCATCACCTGTATAGACAAAATTTAATCCTTCAAGATAACCAAAGTTTTCTTCCATGGTCATCAAGTCAGCCAAAATCTGAGTTGGATGATATTTATCAGTTAAACCATTCCAAACAGGAACGCCAGCATATTCGCCAAGGATCTCCACAGTTTCATGCTCAAAACCTCTGAACTGAATACCATCAAAATAACGACCTAAAACTCTTGCAGTATCAGCAACAGATTCCTTTTTGCCTAGCTGAATATCATTCTTACCTAAATACTCAGTGCTGGCTCCTTCATCAGCTGCTCCTACAGCAAAAGCGCAACGGGTTCTAGTTGATGGTTTCTCAAAAATCAATGCAATATTCTTATTTTCAAGCAAATCATCTTTTATTCCTGACCTTTTCTTCTGCTTTAAATCATGTGATAGCTGAAGTAAATACTCAATATCTTCCCTTGAAAAATCCAACAAAGTTAAAAAGTTTCTTCCTGATAAATTCTTTGGCATTTTAAATTCCTCCTAATAATTTTTATAGTTCTTCTCTAACAAGAGGCATACTCATGCAGCGAGGTCCTCCTCTTCCTCTAGACAATTCAGAACTAGGCATCTTGTGAAGTTTGATGCCTTTTTCTTCTAAAAGTTGGTTAGTAACATAATTTCTGGTATAAACAACTGCTTCTCCAGGGGCAATTGCCAGTGTATTAGAACCATCATTCCATTGTTCTCGACCACCATCAATCAAATCTCCTCCTGCACATCTAATCAGTTCGACTGATTCTAAACCTAAATAAGTTTTTAATAATTCACTTAAAGTCGATTTCTCTTTACTAATTTGCAGTTGACCTTCTCCATCAAGAGTTAAAGAGTAAACAACTAATGGTCCTTCAATTTCAGCATGGATAGTAAATTTATTAAAATCAACCATTGTAAAGACAGTATCTAAATGCATGAAAGCTCGTTTTGAAGGGATTTGTAATGCTAAAACCCTATTAAAACTCTGGTCTGAACGAAGTATTTCAGCTGCAAACTGTTCAATAGAAGCGGCCTCAGTTCTCTGGGATATTCCTAATGCTAAAACCTCTGAACTCAAAACTAACTGATCTCCACCTTCTAAAGATTTGTTATCATAACGACTGAACCAGCGAGGGATATTAGCATCTTTGTATTCTGAATGAAAATTAAAAATATACTCAGCAAAAATAGTCTCTCTATTTCTTGTTTCAGTCTTCATATGATTCAAACTTATACCATTGCCAATTGTAGCAAATGGATCTCTGGTAAAATAAAGATTCGGCATTGGATCTAAAATAAAGGGATAATCAGTATTAACCCTATCAGCTAGAGACCTGTCAACTAAATTATCGATTTCTGTTTTTTTAATACCAGACATTAAATTAACAATCAAATCTTTATTATCAAACTTAGATAACCAGTCCTTAACAGCCTCTCTTCTATACTCATCTAAAAGGACTGCTTCATCAAGAAATTGTTCTAAAAATTTCTCTCTGACTCCAGGCTCTGCAATAGCTTCAGCAGTTAATTCTTCAAGATATTCAACTTCTACCCCATTGTCTTTAAGTATTCCAGCAAAATAATCATGTTCTTTGCGAGCAACCTCTAAAAAGGGTATATCATCAAAGAGAAGCCTATCTAATAGATCTGGAGTCAACCTTTCTATTTCAAGACCTGGCCTGTGGATTAATACTTTCTTTAATCTTCCAATTTCTGATTTAACCATCAGTGGAGATTCAGCCACTGTAACCACTCCTTTGTAAAAAATAATCAAAGCCTAATGTTTGTTAACAACCTTAGTAGTTAGTACGATATCAGTATAATATTCTGACAACAATTTGTCAAGAATTTTATTGAAAATTTCTTCTTAAATCACTTAAATTAGGTCCAAATCTCTTGTCAAGCTCTTCTCCTAGCTCTTTATTAATCTCAGAAATATAAATATCATGACTAATAAAACTTTTAGCCATCAACATAAATGCTTTATTCTGAGTCCAGATGGCCTCTGTCTCTTCACTACCAAATGAACCAAAAAAACAATTCTGTTTATCAGCAATCACAGTAAGCCAGCGTCCTTCTTCTGTTGCTGATTGACTTAGCCCTTCAAGCCGATGATAAAAAACTTCTCCTGGAATTTCTGTTGACTCCCCATAAAAAACAGTAGTTATAGAAACATTATTTTCTGCTGCATTAATTAATTCTTCTTTTATTCCATCTAGCTCTTCCTCCCATATTTCTAAAAGCAAACTTTCCTCTGCATCTTGAATTATCTCTCTAGCTTTATCTAAACAACTCTGTTCTCCCTGAAAATGCCACATATAATCAATATCAGGCTGTTTACCTAAATCTTTAAGTTCATCTTCCAAAGTAGATAAATTCTCTTCTAATTTTTTTCTATATCTGCTAATAAATTCTTTCAGCGGTAATGGAGAATAATGAACAGGGTCACTGCCCTGAGCAATTATTATTCCTTCTTCAACTAAACCTTTAACTGTCTCATATATTTTTGATTGTGGCACTCCAGATTGTTTACTTATCTCATAAGCACTGATTTCGCTATCTTCGAGTAAAGTTATATATGTCTTAGCTTCATATTTATTAAAACCTAATTGTGCCATTCTATCTAAAATTTCTTTCTCTTTTTGATTAGCCATATTATCATCTCCTAAATAAATCTAGTTACGTCCAATTTAAAAAATAAAAAAATCTGATTAGAAATTTAACTTTCTAATCAGATTTCAATTATTTAAAGAGTTAAATCCTCCTTATCAGAGAAAGTTTGTCTTCATAAATAATTCAAATTATATGTAAATAAATTTCTATAATCTTTTCTTTGCTTCGATTCTAACAATATCTGCAACTTTAGCAATAAATTGAGAGTTAGTCGGTTTACCTCTTGAACTTGTAATAACATTACTAAAAAATTTATCAAGCATCTTCTGGTTTCCCTGTTCCCAGGTAAGATCTATAGCATGCCTTATAGCTCTTTCAACACGACTAGATTTCGAATTAAAACTCTCTGCAACCTTTGGATACAACTTTTTAGTTATAGCACCTAATAGCTCAACTTCATCAACAACTAACTCAACGGCTGTTTTTAGATAGAGATACCCCTTAATATGAGAAGGTACTCCAAGCTTATGAAAAACCTCTGTAATCAAAATATCAAGATCTAAATTCTCATTATTTTTATTATTAACTATAATCGAGTCATCATTAACAAATTTAATAACATCAAAACTATTTAGGTCAGGACTAGGATTTATTAATTGCTCCAATCTATCAGTTAATCTTTCTAATTCAAACGGTTTCATAACTACATAGTCTGCACCTAAATTACCTGCCTCTCTAGAAATATTCTCTTTACAAAAAGCAGTCAATAATATTATCTTCATATCAAAGAAATGGTCAAAATTCTGAAGTTCTTTCATAACTTCTAAACCATCTAAATAAGGCATTATTAAATCGAGAAGAAGTATATCGGGCTTTTTATTTTTTATTAAATTCAATGCTTCTTTCCCATCATAAGCCTTGCCGGTTACTGTAAATTTACTATTTTGAGATAGATGCTCTTCAACTAGTTGACAGAAATGCTTATTATCGTCAATTATAGCAATCTTAGTAGTTTCCTCCACAAACACGCCCTCCTGATTAAATATTTTGAAAAAAAATACTAGGTAATTTTGATATAAGTTTTAGACTGTATTAATATAATTCTTCATATATGTTAAAAGACCTTCAAGAGTAGCCAAATTAATAAAAATTAAATTGATGCTTTGAAAGATTCCGCTTCTTTTAATAATTCACTAGCATGTTTAAGACCTGTCTCAGTTTTTCGATCACCACTAATCATCCTGGCTATCTCCTCTTCTCGTTCAGTTTCATCTAATCTTTCTATTTTGGTCTTTGTAATCTGATTTTCTGTTTCTTTATAAATGAAAAAATGACGATCAGCTAATGAAGCTATCTGAGGAAGGTGGGAAATAGAAATCACCTGTCTTTCAGTTGATATACTATATAATCTAGCAGCTACCTGCCTTGCTGTTTCTCCTCCTACCCCGGTTTCTATCTCATCAAATATAATAGTTCTTACTTTATCATGACCGGCAATAATACTTTTAAAGGCAAGCATAATTCTAGAAATTTCTCCACCAGAAGCTATCTTAGATAGTTCTTTTAATTCACCACCTAAATTAGTTGAAATTAAAAACTTTACTTTATCTCTTCCCTGAGGAGAAATTTCACCCTTTTTAAATTCAACCTCAAATCTAGCATCTTCCATTGCAAGGTCATTTAATTCATTAAGAATTTCTGTTTCAAGCCATTGAGCCTGTTTTTTTCTTGCTTTGGAAATTTCATTATCCAAAGCATTATATTCTGAGTTTAATTTTTCTTCTTTTTTTTCTAAGTTTGAAAGTTTATCTTCAATGCTTTCCAAATCTTGTTTCTCTTTAATCAAGTCATTTCTATAATTTAAAATTTCCTGAATCGTCTCACCGTATTTCCTGCGCATAGTATTAATTATATCTAATCTTTCTCTTAACTCCGATAATTCACTCTGATTATAATCAATCTGATCATGATAGTCCTGGAGTTGAAAATTTAATTCCTGCAAAGAATAAAAACTCTGATCTGCAAGTTCAGATAATTCTTTTAAATCTTTATCAAATTCAACTATTTTAGATAAATCACTACTAATTTTTCCTAATTGATCTAATAAAGCTTTATGATTAGGCTGATCCATAGAAATAGAATTTATAGCTTTATAAATAGATGCAGAAATATCTTCAATATTTTCAAGTCTTTTTAATTTTGACTTAATTTCATTTAATTCACCAGGCTTTAAATTAGCCGATTCTATCTCAGCAAGCTGATATTCAATTATATCAAGTCTTCTTGCTCTTTCACTAACTTGATTATTTAGTCTCTCTTTTTCTTTTTTTATTTCAGTTAATCGATAAAAAACCTTTTCAATTTTTGTTAATTTATCCTTAATATCTCCAGGTAATAGTTCATCTAAAAGCTCAATATGATAAGAATTCTGTAAAAGATTTTGATGCTCATGTTGGCCATGTATATCTACTAAAAATTCGGCAACTTCCTTTATTGATTTTAAAGGCACCAATTGACCATTGATACGGCAACGATTTCTGCCATTTCTTCTGATTTCTCTGGATAATAAAAGTATTTCTGGGTCTAACTCAACACCAGCTTCTTTTAAAATCTTTTTTAACTTATCAGGTAAATCAATAAAATAACTAGCTTCTATATAAGCTGCTTCTTTACCATTCTTTATAATATCTGTTTTTGCTCTTGAACCAAAAAGCATTTCTAAGGCACCAACAATTATAGATTTCCCAGCACCTGTTTCTCCTGTTAATATATTTAACCCCTCAGAGAAAGATAAACTTAACTGTTCTATAATTGCAAAGTTTTTAACCTGGAGATCACCAAGCATAAATTTGCCCCCTAATCACTTAGCAATTTTTTGAATCTCTCTAAAACCTCTTCTGTTTTTTCTTTTGGTTTTACAACTAAAAAGATTGTGTTATCTCCTGCAACAGTACCTAGAACTTCTTCCCATCGAGAATTATCTATTGCTGAAGCTAAGCCAGTTGCAGTTCCATGAACAGTCTTTAAAATAATTATGTTTTCACTATATCCCAAGTCAACAACAAAATCCTGAAACATCTTTTGCAGCCATCCTTGAACCTGCCCCTGTGAGTTATTTGACCTTATAGCATACTTATATTCACCATCTCCATCAGGCACTTTAATTAATCCAAGTCTTTTAATATCTCTTGATATAGTAGCCTGGGTTACATTTATACCTTCTTCTTCTAATAATAATCCTAATTCTTCTTGAGTAGCAACATCTCTATTTTTAATTATATTTATAATCTTTAACTGTCTTTTGTTTTTCATTATTACACCACCTAAGTTTTATTATATCATACCAATTCTCATTTTTTCTCTTAAAATTCTATAAAAGTTTCTCTCTGGAAATTTAACTAGAGTAACATCGTGAGGAGCTCTTCTTATTTCTACTTGATCTCCATTACGCAAGTCAAACCCACAACGGCCATCAATTGATATTTTCATATTACTTCCTGAAACTTCTAAATCTGCAAGAACTTCATCATCTCCACCTATAACTAATGGCCTTATGTATAAGTTGTGAGGACTTATAGGTGTAATTACCAATACTTCTAAGCCTGGATGAATTATTGGTCCTCCGGCAGATAATGAATAGGCAGTTGAACCTGTTGATGTTGAAACAATTAAACCGTCACCTTTAAAACTACTAACAAATTGATTATTAATAAATAACTCTATTCCGATCAAATTAAAATTTGCTCCTCTATTAATAACAACATCATTAAGACCAAAACCATTATAAACTTCACAGTTATTCCTATAAACCTCTGCTGTTAACATCATTCTGTTTTCAGTTTCAAACTCACCTTTAAGTATTAAATCAATTGCTTTTTCTACTGCCTCTACCTCAATAACAGTCATAAAACCAAGGCTTCCAATATTAATTCCTAGTAGAGGAATTCCAGTACCAGCAAAATGTCTTGCAGCCCTAAGTAAAGTTCCATCGCCTCCAAATAATATAACAAAATCAACTTCTTCTCTTAATTTCTTGAAATCAGCTTTATTATCTTCTTCATTAAGGCAATTTGCCGATCGACTTTCAACTAAATAATCTATCTCATTTTTCTTAAGATAATCAATTAAATTTCCAGCCATATTAATCGCTTCATCTTTTTTGATATTAATGAAAATTCCTATTTTAGAAATAAAAATCAACCCCTCAGTTTTTCATCAGCTATTTTAATTGTTTGATTAATTAAATCATTCCAAGAATCATCTTTAGATAGTTTTTTGTTAGAATTATATTCTGCATATAAAAGATATTCTATATTTCCGCTATTAGCACCTGTAATAGGTGAATAGGTTAAATCAACTAAATTAAATCCAGCATCTTTAATAGCTTGACTAACCTCTAATAAAACTCTCTCATGTACTTTATTATTCTTAACAACTCCACCTTTGCCAACATATTCAGGACCTGCTTCAAACTGAGGTTTTACAAGTGTTACAAGCTTTGTATCTTCTTTACAGAAATATTGAGCTACCGGGATAATTAACTTTAAAGAAATAAAAGAAACGTCACAAACAATAATATCGAAATCCGCAGGTAAATCACCTGGTCCTAATAATCTAAAATTAGTTTTTTCATGGACTTCAACTCTGTCATCCTGTCTTAATTTCCATGCAAGTTGATTATAACCACTATCAACAGCATATACCTGCTTTGCTCCATTCTGGAGCAAACAATCTGTAAATCCTCCAGTAGATGATCCTATATCCAGGACTTTCATATCTTTAGGATCAATTTCAAAATAATCAATTGCTCTAGCCAACTTATGACCGCCTCTACCAACATATCTATCTTTTTTTTCAACTTCTATTTTAGCTTCCAGGGATACCTGAGTTCCTGCTTTGTCAACAACTTCATCATTGACTTTAACTTCCCCAGCCATAATAGCTCTCTTAGCTTTATTCCTACTGGGAAAATACCCTCTCTCAGTGAGGATAATATCAATTCTTTCTTTATCATTCATTTTATTTCTCCTCAAGAATACTTACAAGATATTCTTTAATACCTCTGCTGCTTAAGTTATAGATGTCTCTCATCTCATTTTGGCCGCCATGCTCAATAAACTTATCTGGAATACCTATTCTTTTTATAAGTTTATGCTGAAGTTCATTATCAGCCAGTAATTCCATTACTCCAGAACCAAAACCTCCATTAAGACTATTTTCTTCAACTGTAATAATATTATCATATTTACTAGCAAGTTCAATAATTTCTTTAGGTAAAGGTTTGACAAATCGAGCATTATAGAGGCCTATTTTAAAGTTCTTGTCTTCAAGTTCTTTAATAGCTTCCTTAGCAGGATAAACCATAGAGCCTATAGCAATAACTAAAATCTTATCGCCATCTATAATCAGTTCGCCTTCACCTAATTTAATTTCAGGTCTGGAATAATCAAGATCGATCCCTAAACCTTCTCCTCGAGGATATCTTACTGCAGCAGGGTTATCAAGTTTATGACCAGTCTTTATCATTTCAATCAATTCCTGCTCATCTTTTGGAGCCATCACAGTCAAATTAGGAACAGTTCTTAGATAAGTTAAATCAAATTGTCCCTGATGAGTCTCACCATCACTTCCCACAATTCCTGCTCTATCAATACCAATTGTAACTGGCAAGTTCTGTAAGGCTATATCATGTATTAACTGATCATAACCTCTTTGAAGAAAAGTAGAGTATAATGCGACAATAGGTCTCATACCTCCACGAGATAGCCCAGCAGAAAGTGTGAGTGCATGTTGTTCTGCAATACCAACATCATAAAACCTTTCAGGAAATCTTTCTTGAAACAGATCTAGACCTGTTCCAGCAGGCATTGCAGCAGTTATGCCTACAACCCTCATATCTTCTTCAGCAATCCTGGTTACTGTCTCACCAAAAACCTGGCTATAAGTCTTATTCCCCTTAGACTTTTCAGATTTTCCATTTTCTATTGTAAATGCTCCTACCCCATGATAATCACTAGGACAACTCTCAGCTGGATAATAACCCTTTCCTTTAACAGTATTAACATGAATAACAACAGGCCCATTAATCTTATCAGCCTGTTTAAATATATTGATTAAAGCTTCAATATCATGCCCAGGTACAGGACCTAAATAAGTAAAACCCATTTCCTCAAATAAAACCCCTGGAACTAAAAGATATTTTAAACTATCTTTAGCTTTATCCATAGTTTTAAACATTCCTGAGCCTATACCTGGTATAGAGTTTAATAAATCTCCCATTTCACCGGAAATTTTTCTTAAAGATGGGTCAGTTCTTAATTTGGCTAAATAATTAGATAGCGCACCAACATTTTTTGCAATAGACATGTTATTATCATTTAAAATTATATTAAAATCTTTTTCTAAATGGCCTCCATGGTTTAATGCTTCAAAAGCCATACCACCAGTAATCGCACCATCACCAATAACAGAATAAATCCTCTCAGAACTACCCCGGTGGTCTCTAGCACAAGCCAGACCAAGTCCAGAAGAAATCGAAGTACCGCTATGACCAGTCTCAATTATATCATGAACACTCTCATTAAATTTTGGATAACCACTTAAGCCATCTTTTTTTCTAATCGAAGGCATTTTATCTCTCCGGCCGGTTAAAATCTTATGGGTATAGCTTTGATGACCTACATCCCATACTATTTTATCCTTTGGACTATTAAGGTGTTTGTGTAGGGCTATAGTTAATTCTACTACCCCTAAATTCGAGGCTAAATGTCCACCTGTTTCAGAAACAGTACAGATCAAAAAATCTCTTATTTCATCAGCAAGTTGATTTAGCTCTTCATTTGTGAACTCATTTAAATCATCAGGGGCATTAACTTGACTCAATAAATCTTCCATCTATTTACTTCACCTCTTTAATAAAAATATGACCTATCTTTATAAATCCTAAAAACCGGCTAACATCAAAAATTATAATTTCTGCTTTTTTTATTCCATAATATTTACAGAATGCTTTGCCTCCTACTGTTAATGAAGCTATAAAACCAATCATTAATAAATTTACAATTGTTTCTGGCCAAATAACCTCTTCCAGTATCTGAATTACAATTATAGCGCCTATTGCTCCACTCACAGTACCACAAATATCACCAATTATGTCACACATTAAACTTGCTACCTTATCTCCACGCCTTACTAACCAAAGACCTATTTTGGCTCCAGATATTTTTTTGGCAGCTTTAGCATTGAAAGGTTCTTCTCTAGCAACAGTTGCTGCTACACCTACCATGTCTGATAATATTCCAGTAATAATTATTAGAAGCAGGACAAGAAAAGCAGGTAATAGTTCTAAGTCTGTAATTCTGGTCTGAGAAAAAAATGAAACTATAACAGCTAACCAGAATGTTATGAGAGCAATAAATAAACTGCTCTTAAAATTTTGCACAAATCCCACCTCATATTAAATATTATAAAGCAAAAAAATAAAGTACAGGTGATAGCAGAGCAGATAAATGCTGCCACTTAGGTCCAGTTGGTTTTCCCCATGGCTACCATTCTGTTACCAGAAAGGTGGTTTCCCTTTAAAGCCAGGCTGCAGAGTCACCTGCTGCAGGACTGGATTACCACTCAGTAGACACTTTAATCCCTACTCTGCCCCAAAAGACAGTCTAGAGGTTTTCCCTGGCAGCTCTATACTATTCCTAGCTTCTTTTGCAGTTACGGTTTCCAGTGGATAGCAGATAATACCTGGATCCAGAGTATTATTGCCTTCCACCCTCCCCGCAACCACTCAAAGCAGGCTACACTGTTCCGGATCTCTCCGAAGACAGGTTCACTAACTGACAATTACAATCAACTAGCCTCCACGGGATAGGGGTCTACGCCCACATGCCATTGTGGATCGCCCCAGTCCCTTAACCCCCAGCAATGACCCTCGACTGGGCGTCAAAAGCCATCACCAGGGACTTCAATTATATGCCGGAAACGGATTTTTAGGCCCGTCTTCAGAATAGTTGAGCTGACTAGAATACTGCATCACCTGTAATTCAGGATAATTATATCATATAAAAACTGGTATTAAAAGACCGATTTATATTTATACATATTATTTATTTAATTAATATTGTCGCTCTAAAATAAACTTGAGTAAATCTCGTAATATATCAGCTTCATCATTAAAAACTTCTAAAGATTTAAGCCCTTTATTTACAGACTTTTCAGCTTCTTTTTTAGATTCTTCTAAGCCAATTAAACCAGGATAAGTCGATTTTCCTCTTTCAAGGTCCTTGCCAACCTCTTTACCTAATATCTCAGTTTTACCAGTGACATCAAGTATATCATCAGTTATCTGAAAAGTTAAACCTAATTGTTCTGCATATATTTCTAATGCCGATAGCTCTTCGTCAGTATAATCGCTACAATAAACTCCTGCTAGAACTGCTGCTTTAAACAAAGCACCTGTCTTTGCTCTGTGAATTTTTTTTAACCTATTTAAATCAACTGCCTCATCTTCAGCCTGCAGATCTAAAGCCTGACCAGCAACCATACCGTTAGGGCCAGCAGAATCAGCCATTAATTTAACTAGTCTACATCTTCTGACGGCATCTAAATTCAATTCTGCTAAAATTTTAAAAGCATATGTTAGAAGTCCATCACCAGCTAAAATAGCCATGCCCTCACCATATACTAAATGATTTGTTGGTTTTCCTCTTCTTAAATCATCATCATCCATTGCCGGCAAATCATCATGAATCAAGGAATAAGTATGAATTAATTCAAGGGCTGCACCAGCCAGACGTGCAGCCCTTTTATCTCCCTTTAATAATCTGGCAGTCAAAATAGTCAAAATAGGTCTTACTCTTTTCCCACCAGATAATAATGAATATTCCATTGATTCCTGCAAGGCCGGTACAATTTTCTCATTCTTAAAGAGTTCTTTTAATAGACTATCAACGTCTTTAGCTTCCTCTTTAAGAAGCTTCTTAATATCAACCATCAAATGTTCCTCCCTGTACTATTGCATTTCTTCAAGCTTCTTTATTTTCCAATCAAGAGCTCCTACTGGACAGGCTTCTATGCATTCACCACATTCTTCACAATTTACTGGTAATGGCTCGCCAAAAGCTGTACCAATTTTAGTCTCATAACCTCTATTTTTGAAACCTAATAAATATTCATTGACAACTTCATTACAGATCTTAATACAAATACCACATTTAATACATTTACCTGGGTCCATTATAATCTGAGGATGTTCAATATTATAAGAATGATCCAACTTAACATTCTCTTTAAAGTATTCTGGATCAGCCCCAAAATCCTCTGAATGTTCTTTTAATTTACAATCAGTTTTAGCTGTACAGCTACATTCAAAACAACGTTTACCTTCCTGGACTATCTCTTCTTCAGTAAAAGTATAACTAACTTCTTTGAAAGTTGAAATTCTTTCAGATAGTTCTATTAAACTCTGTTCAACTCTTTCTTTGTCTTCAGGTTCTTTAAGATAGACTAACTCGTCTTCATTTAATGATTGCCAGTAGCCTCTAGAAACATTAATCTGATACTCAGGATTATATTCTTCACCTGCTAAGTAAGCTTTAATACCTAAAGCCGCTCTTCTACCACCTGCCACAGCTTCAACAACTGTTGCAGGACCACTAACACAGTCACCAGCAGCAAAAATTGACTCATCTGCCTGACAGTTATTTTCGTTAACATCAACATCGCCCCATTGATTAGTTGGAACACCTTCTGGTGCAATGGTTTTCTGACCAATAGCAGCTATAACTGTATCAGCTTCAACTTCAAACTCACTTCCTTCAATTGGAATAGGTCTTCTTCTGCCAGATGCATCAGGCTCTCCTAATTCCATTTTAATACATTCTAAAACTAACCTGCCATTATCCTTTTCTCTTAAACTAATTGGCTGGGTTAAGAATTGAAAGTCGCAACCCTCTTCCCTCGCCTCATCAATTTCAATCTGTTCAGCAGGCATCTCTTTTTCTGTTCTTCTATAGAGACAGGAGACTTTTTCATCTGTTAACCTGAGTGATGTGCGGACACAGTCCATTGCTGTATTTCCGCCACCTACAACCAGAGTTTCACCTGGGTCTCTCTTAGCCTGCCAACCATCATGAGCAATATCTTCTAGGTATTCAATCCCATTATAAGCAAGCTCTTCACCTTCAGTTCTCATTGAACTTGATTTCCAGCTTCCAACAGCCACAACAACCGCATCATATTCTTCTTTCAAATCAAATAGCTCAATATCAGTACCAAGTTTCTGATTACATTTAAATTCAATTCCACCCATTTTATTAAAATGATCTATTTCTTTATCGAGTAAATCTTTAGGAAGACGATATTCTGGTATACCATATCTTAACATACCGCCTGGCTCAGGCAATCTATCAAATAATACAGAACCAATTCCTTCAATCCTCAAAAAGTAGGCTGTAGCAAGACCGGCAGGTCCTGCACCAATAATAGCAACTTTTTTATCTGTTAGTTCTTCCATGTCTTCCATATATTCATCATAATGGAGATCAGCAGCTAGCCTCTTGAAATCATTTATAGCTACAGCATCTTCCTTGACATTTCTTCTACAATCTTTTTCGCAAAATCTAGGACAGACTCTACCAATACTAATCGGCAAAGGTATTCTTTGTTTGATAATATCTAAAGCCAACCAATGGTCCCCTTCTCTTCCAGCTCTAACATATTCTTCAACTTTAGCATGGGCTGGACAGGATATAGTACAGGGGGCTTCACAATCACCACTATGTTCAGATAATAATAAATTCAAGGCCGTCTGTCTCATGTCATCTGCTTCATGGCCTGATGCCGTAATATTCATGCCATCCTGCACAGGATTTGAACAAGAAGGTAACCAGTTACCAGTATTTTCGTCTTTAACAACACAGACAAAACAAGAAGTATTAATACCCACTCTATTATCATGACATAAAGTTGGAATATCAATTTTATTTTCTTTGGCTACTTCTAATACTGTCTGACCTGGCTTGGCCGATAACTCCTGGCCGTCAATAGTTATTGTAATTTCAGACATCTATTCTTCCTCCCTTTTTACCCGGGATATTGCATCTACCGGACAGACTTCAATACAACTATTGCAACGAGTACAGATTCCATTATCAACTACAAAATCATCACTAATAGCATCAACAGGACAAACTTTAATACACTGACCACATTCAATACAGGTTTCCTGGTCAAGATATACATCTACTAATGCTTTACACTCCATGGCAGCACAGTACCCTTCATCTACATGGTCAAGATATTCATTTTCAAAGAAATTAAGTGTTGATAGAACAGGTTTAGGAGCTGTCTGCCCCAGACCACATAATGATCCTTTTATTATTTTTTTACCAAGATCACCTAAAAGCTGAACATCTTCATGACTGCCTTCACCACCAGTTATTCTTTCTAAAGTTTCTAACATTCTTTTAGTACCTATTCTACAGAAAGTACATTTTCCACAGCTTTCTTTAGTTGTAAATTCAAGAAAATAACGGGCTGTTTCAACCATACAGCGTCCTTTACTTATTACTATCAAACCACCAGAACCCATTATGGCACCTAACTTAGTGAGTGAATCATAATCTATTGGAGTATCAAAATGCTCTTCTGGAATACAGCCTCCACTGGGCCCACCGATTTGAACAGCTTTAACAGTACCGTCTTCAGCACCGCCAATATCATAAACTACTTCGCCTATTGTTATACCCATTGGCACCTCAACAAGGCCAGAATACTCGAGATCTCCAGCCAGAGCAAATAGTTTAGTTCCTGTGCTATTTTCAGTTCCAATCTGTGAATATTTTTCCCCACCATCTCTAATAATAAGTGGAATATTAGCCAGTGTTTCAACATTATTAATCATTGAAGGTCTGCCTTTATAGCCGTAATCAGTTGGATAAGGTGGCCGAAATCTTGGGGTTCCTCTCTTGCCTTCAAGAGAATGGATTAAAGCAGTCTCTTCACCACAAACAAAGGCTCCTGCACCCTCTTTAACAGTTATCTTAATATCTGCACCATTTATATAATTATAACCAGCTTCTTCTAACTGTTTAATAGCAATATTTAAATTTTTAACTGCCAATGGATATTCAGCCCTACAATAAATAAACATCCTATTAGCACCTGTTGCGTATGCCCCAATTAACATTCCTTCTAATAATTGATGAGGCAACGATTCCATTGTAGAACGATCCATAAAGGCTCCTGGGTCTCCTTCATCAGCATTACAAATTAAAACTTTATCCTTATCATCTTTTCCAGCTAAAAAACTCCATTTTAGCCCAGTTGGAAAGCCTCCACCTCCACGACCTCTTAATCCTGATGTTTTAACTTCTTCAACGATTTGATCAGGCTCCATTTCTAATGCCTTTTTTAGAGCAGAGTAGCCTCCATTATCTTCATATTCTTCTATGGATACAGGATTAATTTTGCCTGCTAACTCAGTAACATATAATTTTTCTTTACTCTCTCTATTAGCTGGACTTACAAAGCGAGAATAATCTTCTAAATTCAAGATTTTATCAATAAATTCTTCTTCTGGTTCTACTTCCTGATATAAATAAGAACCTTCTTCAGTCTCGATTTCCACAAGTGGCTCAGCATGACAATGGCCAATACATCCAACTTCAACAACTTCAGCATCTGGATTCATTTCTAAGATTTTATCCTTAACTTCACCTGCACCAGCAGCAATTCCACAACTGGCCATTCCCACTTTAATTCTTTTAACCATTGTCAGCCTCCTCCTTCTGTTGATAATCATTTAAAATTTTAAGTAATTTTTTCCTGGTTAAATTACCGTAAACTTTACCATTAATACTAATAACCGGAGCAAGACTGCAACAGCCAAGGCAGGCAACTGCGTCCATTGAAAAAAACCCATCTTCATCAGTCTCACCATCTTCAATCCCTAATTCATCGGTAATCCAATTCAGC
>SLSL01000084.1 GCA_007130465.1 Halanaerobiaceae bacterium
CTTTTCTCTGTGACAGATATCACGGTAAAAGAAAAAATTTATTTTTTTATTTTTCTAATTTGATTAATGCTGACTCTCTGTGGCTTTTCTGACTCATCTCTTACTTTAACATCATCTGGCTGACAGTTATGATAATCTGCGATAAGTCTTTTCACCCGGGAGCGACAGAAATTTGCCTGGCAATTTCCCATGCCAGCTCTTGTTCTCCTTTTAATTGCATCAGCAGTTTTAATTGGTATATCTCTATTTAAGGCATCTAAAATCTCAGCCTCAGTTACTGTTTCACATCTACAAATTATATTTTTATCAGGATCTTCAGCATCTATTTCACCATCAAAGGTTTCGTCTTTAACTTTAATTATAGGTTCTCTATTGGGGTTGAAATTTTTATTCTTTTCCATATTAAGTCCAGAGCCTTTTAAAATCTCAACCACTTTTTCTGCAATTGCAGGGGCTGCTGTTAGACCTGGTGAATCTATTCCTGCTACATTTATAAAATTATAAATCTCACTTTCTTCAATTATGAAATCTCCTCGATCTGAACTAGCCCTGACCCCTGCAAAGGTTGTTAGGGCTCTTTTTAAGTTAAAATCTGGAATAGATTTTCTGGCAGTCTCTATGATATTCTCTAATTCTTCAATAGTAGTATCAATGTTTTCTGGTTTATCAATCTCTTCACTATTTGGCCCAATCATAAAGTTTCCATGATAGGTGGTTGTCACCAGAACCCCTTTAGTCTTGGGGGTAGGAATTTGAAAGATAACTTTTTCAACGAGATCAGCCTGGTCTTTACCAAATAATATATACTGACCTCTTCTAGGATTTATTGAAAAATTATCTGCTCCAACATAGGATGCGACTTTTTCACTCCCTGTTCCGGCAGCATTAATAAGATATTTACTTTTATAGTTTTGATCTTTAGTGATAATTTCAAAATGATCTTCTTTATTATTTATATTGGTGACCTCTGATGATAATTTAAGCTCGACTCCGTTATCAACTGCATTTTCTGCTAAAGCAACGACCATTTCATAGGGTGATGTAACCCCTACTGAATGGCAGTAAAAAGCGATCTCTACAGCATCATTTATATTTGGCTCAAGTGATTTGATTTTATCATAATCGATTATTTCAATATCATCTTCTTCATGGCCAACTGCCAGAGCATTCTCATAAATTTTTTCAAGTTGTTTTCTATCCTCTTTATTAAAACCAACCACCAGAGCTCCAGGTCGTCTAAAACCAAAGTTTAATTCTGAGTCAAGTTTTTTAAAAGCCTGATTACCCTTAATACATAATTCTCCTTTTAAAGTACCAGCTTTCCCGACATATCCACCATGAACAATACCGCTATTTGCTTTAGAGGCCCCGGTACTAACATCAGATTCTTTTTCTATTAACAGAGTATCTAGATTATACTTAGAAAGTTCCCTGGCTATTGCAGTTCCTGTTACTCCTCCGCCAACAATTGCTATATCATACATATTAACCCTCCATTTATCTAGGCAAATAAAACCATTACACTGCCTGCAATACTTATTGAAATTACTAATATTAAGATGACCATACTGGCAAAAGAACCAGTAATAGTTAATATTGAACTAAATAAAGATATCTCCTGGGTTTTTCTAATCACTTCAATTGTGAGCAAGAGATACCAGATGAAAACTAAAATTCTTATAAAATCATTTATCATAAAAATTGAGGTGAATTCTGCAATAAATAATCCAACAGGTAGAAATACAAAGACAAGTGAACTTAATGATAAACCAGTAAATAAGGCAAAATAATCTCCGGTGCCCCCTAAAAATTTACTGAGAAAGACTAAAATTAGTGATAGAAAAATAGTTCCAAATATATGGCCAAAAACGCCGACTAAAGTTAGTGGTAAGAGATTTATAATATTCGATGTTAAAATAAGATTTGTGTTTGTTATCGTAATTATAAACGAAGATATAAATAAAACAAAAAAGCTAGCTGCTATAGGTTCAAACTTCTTTATTTTTAAAATTGTCTTTTGAGGTGTAAAGATTATGCCATACATCAAATCATAGAACCTCATAGTATCATCTCGCTTTCTTATATATAATTAAAAGCCTGGAACCTGATATTTCAAGGCTGGTTTTAAGCCATCCTCTAATCTCTCGAGAAGAACTAACTCAGGATCTTTCTGGCCCTGTATTATTTGAGGTATTTTTACAGCTAGCCCACTCATTCTCTGGAATAAGCCTGGTTCTGATGGGTAATAATATTCAGGGTCTTCAAGACCTGAAAGTTCAGCTGCTACTCTTAATGCCTCACTTCTACCTCCTAATGAATCAACTAAACCATACTCCAAGGCCTGACTGCCTAAAAATATTTCTCCAGTTGCATAGGGTAAGATATCTTCTGGATTCATTTCTCTACCCTCAGCTATATGATTGATAAACTGATCATAAGCTTCATCAGTTAAAGTTTGCATCTTTTCTCTTTCTTCATCAGTTAAGGTTCTGGAAAACATATCTTTATGCTCGCCAGACATAACAGTCTCTCTTTCTATGCCTAGATTTTCTAAAAGTCCATCTGGATCGTAAAAGGTTGTTATTACTCCAATAGAGCCAGTCATAGTACCTGGATGAGCTACAATACTATCTGCTGCTGAGGCAATATAATAGCCTCCAGAAGCTGCCATATCTCCCATTGAGATAACAACTGGCATATCATAACTTGAAATTATATCATATATTTCTTGAGAAGCACCAATTGCTCCACCTGGGGAATCTATTCTCATAACAACTGCCTCGATCCCCTCAATATCTTTAAGATCATCTAAACTCTGAGCAACTCTATCTGGAGTTATTACTCCAGTGCCAAAACCAGCTAACCCCTCTTGAATTGGGCCCTGAAATGAAATATATGCTACTCTATTTTCCAGAACATCTGCCGTGTCTGGATAATAAAATAATCCAAAGATCGCTCCAGCAACAATTAAAACCAATAAAATAACAAATATTTTTCGTAATATCATTTTTTATCCCCCTTGATATTAAGATTAAAATACGACCGGCAAGTTCGCCGGCCGTGAATTAAATAATTTTTAATAAATTTATTTGACAATCAAGACTGAAGTCTTTGCATGATGAACAACCTTATCAGTAATGCTGCCTAAAAGAAATCTCTTAACAGCTCCTAAACCCTTATCAGCTATAACTATTAGATCAAAACCATTTTCAATAGCATAGTCACAGATTAAATCAGCAGGATCGCCAACATCAATCTCTGTTTTAGCATTCACTCCCTGCTCAGATACCAATTCTTTTGCTTCCTTTAATATTTTCTGGCCTCTTTCCATATAAGCTTCTCTTCTTTCCAATAAGCCTTCTGTCTGAACAGTTGCATAATAAGCTGAAGCTGAGCTGGCAGTGATTTCCGGGACAACATTTATCAACGTAACTTCAGAATCAAGAGACTTAGCCAATTGGGCACCTTTCTCAGCAGCCTTTTTTGAATGTTCAGAGCCATCAACTGCAATTAAAATCTTTTTCATAATTTTGCCCCCTTTTTTATACTAAATACAGAAAATTATATTTTGTTTTCTAATATTATAATTATAGATGAAATGAAAAACTCCTTGTTAATATATTTTATTTCATATGACTCTGACTATTAAATTCCTTTAAAACATAATTATTATCATAAATGTCAATCTTAGTAATTCCAGTATTAGCGACTTTGAATTTTCGATAATTAATTAGTGGCATTTCTAAAATAGTCGTCAGGAATATCATAATAACGCCACCATGAGTTATTAATCCAATTCTTTCCGAATCATTTTGGATAACTTTATTAAATCCTGCTAAAACTCTTTCTTGAAATTGTTTTAAATTTTCTCCTGAAGGCGGTGGGTATTCAACTGGATCTTTAATCCATTTCTGAAAATCCAGAAGGTTTTTATCTCGTATTTCTTCAAAAGTTTTCCCTTCCCAGTCCCCAAAATTCATCTCCCTGAGTTCTTTATATTCAAATACATCCTGATCATGAAATAAAGCTATAATTTCTGCTGTTTCTTTAGCCCTTTTTAAATCACTACTGGCAAAATAATCAATATCTAAATTCGCCAGTTCTTTAGCTGCTTCCCCAGCCTGTTGTCTCCCCCAATCGTTTAATTCAACATCTATATGTCCCTGATATTTCTTTGCTTTATTCCATTCTGTCTCTCCATGTCTAATTAATATAACCTCTTTTTTATTTGCCAATATTAATCCCTCCATAAGCTCTAAATATAATAAACTGTAAATATAACTAATAAAATAATTATTTCCCCAACTTCATTTATCATACCATAAATATCACCAGTTAAACCATCAATCTTATTGATTGTATAGTTTGCTATATATATCGTAACTAATAATGGAATTATTAGCAAACCTAATAGTAACCCTAATGAAATTATATCATAAAGTAAAAAAATAAAAATAATGAACATTGGCAAAAAAGAAGATATTATAAAATCTTTATTTGTCATTTCATAATCAAAGCCTTCACCGAGACTGCTTTTTTCAGCCCTTGGAAAAAACTTAATTGCAAAAATTACTAGCCATCTACTTAAAACAGGAAATATTATTAACGCTGAAATAATCTTAAACTCCTGGAGTTGATAAAACAAAGTAAATTTCAATAATAAATAAATAACCGCTGTTACTGTTGCAAAAGACCCATTTAAACTATCTTTCATTATTAATAATATTTTCTCTTTTTCCCTATTACTAAATAAACCATCGACAGAATCTAATAAACCATCTAAATGAATAGCCCCTGTTAAATAAATATAAAAGCCTAAAAGTATAACTGATACCAGCATAGGAGGCCAAAAGAAACTAAAAATTCTATAGGCCAGGACCAAAATCGAGCCTAACAATAAACCTATTAAAGTGAAATACTTTATAGACTTAGAGGGGAGATCATTATTATAATTAATATTAAAGGGCAATGGTATTCTCGTTAAAAATGTTAATGCGAAGAGAGTTGCCTGAATTTCTTGGTTTAAAACTTTCATCTATTATTGCCTCCAGAATAAAAATTTTCTGGTTTAAAAATATCATCATTCAATTTCTTTTTATCTAATTCAATAGGAATACCTGCAACAGTAAAAAATGTTTTATCAGATTTTGCTGCTACCCATTGATTTAACCAGCCTGCCTGATCTCTAAACTCTCTGCCTAATTTATTACCTGGTACAATCCCTAAGCCAGTCTCATTAGAAACAAAGATTGTTAAACATTTTTTCCCATTCAAAAACTTAATAAGTTTATTTAATTGATCTTTAATTTCTTGAAGATTAAAATTTTCTTTATTTAGCATATGATTAGTAAGTAATAAAGTTAAACAATCTAAAATAATCACAGAATCATCAGGAATATTTGCAGACTTAATTGCTTGATAGGGATTTAGATTAGCCTCAATTGTTTTCCAATAATCAGGTCGCTGTTTTTGATGTTTTTTAATTCTCTTTTCCATCTCTTCATCATTAGCTTTAGCTGTTGCCAAATAAATAATCTGCCGGCCATATTTATCCTCCTGGCCGGCAGCAATCTTTTCCGCTAAAGAGCTTTTTCCACTCCTAGCTCCTCCTAAAATAAATACAACCATTTAAATATCCTCAATTTCATCTTCTAATTCAGGATAAATAGCCCCTACTAAAGCTTTTAGACCATCAATCAGTCTCGGTGATGGGCGACTCACAACATCCTGATCTATTATATGAACTCTCTCATTCTGAACTGCAGTTAATACCTGATAATTATCTCTATTTAAAATTTCCTCCCTGGATACTTGATGGTCAGCACTATGAGGTGTAGAAATATAAACTTCAGGATCTAAATAAATTAAATCCTCTAAACCAAATTGAGGCCAACCACTACCAGCTTCAGCTCCAATATTTTCTCCGCCTGCTAGAGAAATCATATTATCTATAAAATTATCGCCTCCAGCAGTTGTTAATGGTTCATTCCAGATCTCATAAAAAACCTGGGGACGTTCTTCCCTCTCCCCAATCAAATCAAGAATAGCATCAATTCTTGACTCCATATCATTTACTACTTCTGCAGATTCATCGATATTTCCTGTAACTAAACCTAAACGAGTCATTGCAGAAAAAGTATCCTGAACACTGGCAGGATAAAAACCTACTACATTCATATCCAGTTCCTGCAAACGCTCAATAATCTCCATTGGATTAATACCGTCTGCAACTATTAAATCAGGTTCCTTGCTAACAATAGCTTCAATATTAGGCTCAGTTATACTCCCTATAGTATCCACCTCCATTGCTTCTTCTGGATAATCACAGAAAGAAGTGATTCCGACAACTCTATCTCCAAGGCCAATTGCAAATAACATTTCAGTTACGTTTGGGGCTAAAGATATAATTCTTTCAGGCGCTTCATCTAATTCCACTTCATTACCTAAATCATCAGTTATCCCAACGGTTGCTGATTGAACAGCAGGAGAAATAACTAAAGCAATTAATAATAAAATACAACTTATCTTTGTAATTCTATTAAGCATTTTCATGATAAATACCTCCAATTATAATATTAATCTTCCTAAGTAAGTGATGAAATATCTAATTTATCTCAATAAAAATCAAACCCTTTATTTATAACTAGCAAAACTTCTTACTTATCCTCCAGCAAACCAATACCTGAAGCAATATCAATGCTATTTAAAACATAGTTGTCTTTGCATAGACCAAATAATTCATTTTTAGATAGCCCAATATCACCTGTTAAAAGCCCCTATCCAAAAAACACACCTCCTCCTGCCAGCCATATTCCACCTGCAGTCAAGGCCTCAAATAAAAAACCTGACTAGCTACATCTTCAGTAGTAGTCAGGGTATTATTAGCATATATGCTCATACTATACCATGACCTACAATCCTTGTTCCCGAAGTATGCAGGTTTTATCGATATCAGGCAGGTCTCCTGGCTCCTATCATAAATAATAGTTACAGTGGCGGGCCCGCTCAGGTATTTCACCTGATTCCCTATTCTCCTCTAACAATAGTTTCATTGTCAAAGGCACCAAATATCGCTTATTTATTTAATTTTCTGGCTTAATATAATTATTCTCTATTTCTTTCTAATGTCCTGCAAATATTCAAATTTTATTTCAATGCAGAATATCTCCAGGAAATATTATCACTCTGTTTCATTTTAAAGCCGAAATTAATTTTATTAAACTTCTTGCCTAACTCATTATTCTTTAGAATTATAAATGGAATTAATCCAACAATCATTAAAAGAACAGCTATAAAAAATATACTATTGAATGAAATATAATTTATTAATAAACCACCTATTAGTGGACCTATCATACCTCTTAAACCTAATCCAGTTAGATAAATTCCACTATATACTGAAGATTTACCGTTACCTAATTTAATAATTTGGTTTAACCAGCCAACTTCTAAAGCAGATCCAGCAGCCCCGGCTGTTATTGATGCAATTGGTAAAATATAAAAGCTTGGATCCATAAAATATATAACTGGAGATATTACAAATAAAATAATAGCAGACTTAATCACAATAAGGGGGTTCTTTCTGTCATTTAAACTACCCCAGAAAGGAGCAGATATAAACCAGCCAATCATCCAGAATACTGATAATTGCCCAATCTGGAAATTATTTAAACCCATTTTATTCACCTGGTATAATGGATAAATAGGTACTAATAGCATGTTCCTGAGATCAAAAATAAAAAATCCTAAGATAGTTAACCTAAATAATTTATCTGTTTTTAGTATACTGACTGTTTCCTTTATAGAAAACTTTCTCTTCTTTAAAGATTTATCCGTTACTTCTACTGGGTCTTTAACTTTTCTAATTATGTAAGAGGCTATCATACCAGAAATACCTGCTACTATAAATAATCTTCCATGCCCATAATAATCAATCATTAGACCAGCACCATAAGTTACCCCAACTCTACAGATACCAATGATAAACTGGATTAGGCCCATTAAGCGCCCTCTTTCTTTAGCAGGATAAATATTTTGCATTAAAGCAGTAAAAGCAGGCCAACCTGCTGCCGCAATTGCAAAATGTAAAATTAACATAATAGCAAAAATTGTTGAATTAGTTATTAAACCTAATGCAATTAAAAGCATCCTGGAAACAAAACCACTATAAAAAACAAATTTCCTTTTAGATTTATTTTCACTATTATGACCCCAGTATACTGCAAATATATGACCCATAAATGGTGAAGCAGTCAATAGAGCCAATAAAACCCCATCAATTCCAAGTCTTACTGCAGTAGCTGGAAAAAACGGGTATAAGACACCTGCATATAGGGCAAAAAATATCGATGCTGTCGCATCTATTTTAAAATTGTATTGTGTTGATTTATCTAAACTGTTTAACAGCTCAAGTTTTGGTACTGCAAAATTCATTTTCATCACTTCCTGACAATTATTTATCAACTTCAAATTTTACATATTTAAACCGGCCCGTAAAAAGGACCGGCAATAGAATCTCATATATAAAATAACAAACTCATATTAATATAACGCAGTTAATAATCTTTGTCAAGGATTAAATTTTGAATTACTTAAAAACTTTTCTTTCTGGAATTGGAGGCATATTTAATTTGTGCTCAGCAGAGGCTCTTAATTCCTCAATTTTCTCTTTATCTGATTCTGCGACTTCTCCTCCCAATATATATTTATCGAGAATCTCATAGCTTACTCCCATCTCATTCTCATCTGTCTGTTCTTCCCAAAGGCCTGCAGATGGTTCCCGTTCAACTATTTTTTCAGGTATTCCTAAATATCTGGCCAATCCTCTAACTTCAGTTTTTACAAGTCTTCCCAGTGGAGCTAGATCAATTCCCCCATCACCAAATTTAGTAAAGTAACCTGTAAATAATTCACTCCAATTATCAGTTCCTATTACTAAATAGTTTTTCCGGGCTGCCAGGTAATACAGGGAAATCATTCTAAGTCTGGGTTTAATATTCGCTTCAGCTAATTTGTCTTCCCCTGGCATTAAACTTTTAAGATCTTCTAATAAAAGGTCATAATGCTTTGACAAATCCAATTCATCATAATCAATATTTAAAATATCTGCAGCTAGAATTGCATCTTCTCTATCTTCTCCATTGCTATGGCAGGGCATTATCAACCCAAAAGCCTCTATATCAGCTGCTCTTTTTAGGAGAGCTGCTGTTACAGCAGAATCAATTCCTCCACTAAGTCCAACAATCCCTCCTGACTTATTAGCCTCTTTAATCTTTTCTGTAAGCCAACCAGTCAAGAAGTCTGTAACCTCTTTATAATTTAAATCTGACATAAGCATCTCCTTTCATTTTATATCCCTTGAAACTCACCTCTAATGATATCCTCTAAAAAACCTCTTATTCCTGTTATTTGCCAGCGATCATTAATAATATTCAGTCTTAGATAATCTTTAGCCTGCCAATCAATCCTGCCTTCTTCAGAATTTATAAAGAAGATATAGTTTGCCTCAATAATAACTTCATCATTATCCTGTAAATAATTAAGTTCCAAGGTGTTAACGCCAAAAATCGATCTATCTTCTACATCATCTGTTATATCTGGATCTTCTTCAAATAAAATAATTTCATCTTCAACTATTTCCTCAGGAGATTCTAATTCTGGTTCAACATCTAAATCTCCATCCTCCTCAAGTGAAATCTCAACATCTTCATCATTATCTATCTCTGTATCTTCCTCAGGGGCTTGCATTTCATAAAACTGCCTAACTGTTTCAAGCACATGTGTTTCTGTTACCATCCTTCTTAGCTGTCCTAAATCTATTGAATTTGTATCATCTAACATCGTAACATTCTTTTCATCTATAGCCTGGTAAAAATACTCGACAACTTCATGGGGCTGATGATCTGAAGTCACAATATCATCTGTACCAGCAGTAAAAAAAATAGCAAAAAGTCCAATAATTAAAACTGAAAACAAAGCTAATATCTGCCAGCGTTGTTTGAAATTATATATAACCCTCTGCTTTAAATGAAATCTTTGCTGTTTTCTCTGATTATTTTTAATTTCATCTTCTTTAGTATTGCTTTCAATAGCATTATTTACTCTAATTCTTCTAATTTCATCAAGCAAAAATTTCATTCCAGGCCTTTTATCTGGCTTAGGTTTTAAACAACTATTAATTAATGAACTTACCTCTTCTGAAATCTCAGTTCTTAAAACAGCAGGAGAAAGTCTTCTGCCGCCAATAATTCTATCTAAAGTATCTGTCTGGTCTCTACCGCCAAATGGATTTTCACCGGTCACCAATAAATAAATAATCACCCCAAGGCTGAAAACCATTGTCTTCTCATTTTTATTGTCTAGATCATTATTTATATCTTCAGGAGGCCTATAGGAATTAGTACCAATATAGCTTTCTTTAAGATTATATTTAGTAATAATTTCCTCAAAAGGTTTAGGTATTAATCTAATCCTATTATTAAAATCAAGCCTTAAATTTTCAAGAGTTAAAATATACCAGCCCTTATTCCAGGGTTCTATTTCAATAAGAGCAGATAAAAGATCCTCCCACCATTGTAATACTTCTTCTAATTTCATACCTCCAGGTTCAGGGTCAAGACAATCCGACCAGGCTGGAGAATCTGTAATTAAATAATAGTTATTATCTCTTCTTTGAAAGTCTATAAAATCAACTAATACACCCTGACTATCAGTTGACCATTCATTTAAAGCTTCTTTTAACTGCTTGTTAAAATCTCTAATTAGTCTTGATTTAGGTTTCCTCTCAGAAAATAATTCAAGACCATATAGTTCATCAGATTCAAACTTTTTAAACTCTGTAGTTTTATCTATTGACATACTGATAGCCTCCTGATTAAATCAAAAATTAATTTAACTGCTTATAAACCCTTGCTTCATAAGGTTTTAAATTAGGAAGAGAATCATCTGGGTGGCCTTTTTGATCAAAGTAATTACCATAAACATAAGTTAAAATAGAACAAAAAGAATCTAAGGAAAAATTCTGCTCTTTGTCAGAAAAATTCAATAAAACTAAATAGTTATCTCCATCTAATCTTCTCCAATAAGCAAAAATTTCTCTATCATCAGCAGCGATTTGTTCAAAAGAACCTGATATTAATGCCTGATTGTTTGCTCTGAATTCAATCAAATCTCTATAATAATTTAATATCGAATCTTTATAGTTTCTCTGTTCTTTAATATTAATAGATTCATAATTAGGATTTATCTTAATCCATGGTTTATTGCCTGTAAAACCAGCATTGTATTTTCCTGACCACTGCACAGGGGTTCTTGCATTATCCCGGCCTATTTCAGAAATTCTTCTTAAAATTTTATTTTCGTCATCTATTTCGATTTTATTCTTATAATAATTAATAGATTCAATATCTCTTAATTCATTAAAATCTTTAAACTGATAATTAGTCATTCCAATCTCTTCTCCCTGATAAATAAAAGGAGTGGCAGGAACTGTCAAGAGCATTGTAGCTAACATCGTAGCAGAATGATAATGATAGTTTTCATCATCACCAAATCGACTTACTGCCCTGGGCTGATCATGGTTATTAAGATAAAATGCATTCCAGCCTTCAGGCCTGATCTCTTTATCCCAATTATCAATTATATTTTTAAACTCTACCAGATCAAATTCCGCTTTGTCCCACTTTCCATCTCCATGATCAACAGACATATGCTCAAAATGAATAAGCATATCAAGAGGATGGTTCTCAGAACTAATAAAAGTTTTAGCCTTACTGGCACCTGTTGCTATCGTTTCACCAATAGTTACCATATCATAATGGCGGAAAACTTCATCATTCATCTCAGCAAGATATTCTTCCAATCTCTCACCGTTGGTATAATAGGGAGTTCCATCTCCGTATTTTTGACCATTTTTTACCTTTCCATCTGGGTAACCATCTGCTTTATCAAGAAGATTAATAACATCAAGACGAAAACCATCAACACCTCTATCAAGCCAGTATCTCATCATTTTATAAATCTCTTCTCTAACTATTTTGTTTTCCCAGTTTAAATCAGGCTGTTTCTCATGGAACAAATGGAGATAATATTCCTCTCGAAGTTCATCCCAGGACCAGGCTGGCCCTCCAAAAAATGAACCCCAATTTGATGGTAGCTCCCCGTCATTGCCAGAATGCCAGTGGTAGAAATCACCATAGGCCCCGACAGGATCTTTTCTTGATTCATGAAACCACTCATGTTCATCAGAAGTATGATTAACAACCATATCTAAAATCAGTCTGATATCTCTACGGTGAAGCTCTATTAACAATTCTTCAAAATCCTCGTCAGTCCCAAATTCAGGCCTTATTTGATAATAATCACTTATATCATAGCCATTATCTGCATCAGGGGACTCATAAATCGGACTAATCCAGAGCATATCTATCCCTAAATAATCTAAATAATCCAGACGTGATATTATACCAGGAATATCACCTATCCCATCTCCATTTGAGTCCTGAAAACTCTTTGGATATATCTGATAAATAATACCTTCTTTCCACCAATTAGACATTTAGAATACACTCCTTTATATAATCAGATCAGAATCTGGTTCCGGCCTGCTGGCAAATTCTTCAGCTTTATCTTCATAATTATCTCTACCGAGAATCCCATAGGTATAATGCTTGCCTAATTCAACACCTGGCTGATTATAGGCATTAATATTCATTAACTCACCAACAAAGGCTGTTTCCAGCTCCAGCATATAAATAAACTGACCGACTGTATGCTCGTTCAATTCTGGAAATACAATCGTGTTGTTCATTCTATTTCTCTCAGTTAGAGCAAGCTCAGTAGCCTGCTTTTCAGTATTAATCAACTTTTCAAGGCTATGACCGCCTAGATAGTTAACACCATCTAAATCCTGGTACTCTTCAGGAATCTCCATATCCTGCTTATGGTTTTCGACTTCTAAGAAAGTAATCAACTTATCAAATGGCCCCTCCATATATAGCTGAGCCTGGGAGTGCTGATCAGTAACACCTAGAGCCTTAACAGGTGTCGGGCCAACATTAATAGTATTACCATCCCGATCAACCTCTTTGCCTAATGACTCAGCCCAGAGCTGCCTGTACCAGTCAGCAAAGTCTTTTAAACCATGATTATAGGGCATCATCACCGAGATAGTTTTGCCTTTATTATAAGCAAGATACTGCAGAATACCATGCATATAGGCAGGGTTATTCCAGATATCAGATGTAGCTGTCCTTTCTTTCATAGCATTAGCACCAACTAATAACTTTTCAATATCAATTCCAGCAAAGGCAGCTGAAACCAGGCCAACTGGAGTCAATACAGAGAATCTGCCTCCGACATTATCAGGTATATAAAATTTAGGCATGCCTTCCCGTTCAGCTATTTCAATTAAAAAACCAGAATCCTTACTGGTTGTTGCTAAGAAATGGTCTTTAATAGCCTCCTCACCTAATTCTGCCGCAACCTGCCCTCTGGCAATTAAAAACTGGCTCATAGTCTCAGCAGTACTTCCAGATTTAGAGATCACATTAAATAATGTCTTGCTTAAATCGAGAGTTTCCAGCAGGCTCTTAAACCTATCAGGATCGACATTATCAGGAAAGAAAACCCTTGGATAGCCAGCCCTATAATCTGCATTAAGATTGTAATAAGGGTTATTTATAGCTGTCTGCAGAGCAATATTCCCTAAGGCAGAGCCTCCGATCCCTAATACAACGAAATTATCATATTTATCTAGATTAGCTTCTACAAATTCATTGATTTCTTTAACAATCTCAGCCTGGTTATCTGGCAGTTCCATAAAGCCAGGTTTTGTGTCAACAATCTTCTTGTGGGCAGCTTTCCCGGCCGTCTTTAAATTTTCTATCTCTTTAAAACTAATACCATGCTCTTTTCCTATTTGTTCTACCATCATATTGTTATAATCTAATTTAATTTCATTATTACTCATTTCAACAACCTCCATTTATAATTGATAACCTGCAGCTAAAAACTGTTTGTGAGCAAGGGCTATCTCGGCCCCTAGTTTAGCATTATTTTTCACCAGAGAAATATTAGCTTCAAGGCTTCTTCCGTCTGTTATCTCCTTAATTCTATCCAGTAAAAAAGGAGTAATATCCTTTCCTGAAATGCCCTTCTCTTCAGCTTCCTTAACAGCTTCAATAACCTTAGGATTAATCTCTTCAGCAGGGATTTCATCCTTTTCAGGTATCGGATTAGTTACTAAAATACCATTATTTATTTCCAGTGAATTCTGGGCAGCTACTAATTTGGCAATGTCCCTTACTGTATCAAGTCGAATTGGCGCTTTAATACCACTTGTTCTTGAATAAAATGCCGGAATTTCATCTGCTCTATAGGCAATTACAGGAACTCCTTCAGTCTCAAGTTTCTCATAAGTTAAAGGAAGATCCAGAATAGCCTTAGCCCCTGCAGCAATCACAGTAACTGGAGTCCTTCCTAGTTCAGTAATATCAGCAGATATATCAAATGTATTATTGCCGCCACGATGAACCCCTCCGATACCACCTGTCACAAAGAACTTAATCCCGGCTCTGGCTGCAATAGCCATCGTTCCAGCAACAGTTGTAGCACCATACTTGCCCATAGATGTGACCCAGGCTAGATCTCTTCTGCTAACCTTTTGAACTTCCTGATCAGTCTCAGCCAGTTCCTTTATTTCTTTTTTGCTTAATCCTACCTTTATTTTGCCATCAATTATAGCAATTGTTGCTGGTTCAGCACCAGCCTCTCTTATAATTTCTTCAATTTCCAGAGCAGTTTCAACATTTTCCGGATAAGGCATCCCATGGGTAATAATAGTAGATTCTAAAGCCACAACCGGCTTATGCTGATATTTCGACTCTTCAATTCTGGGAGCAATCTTAATTAATTCAGACATAATTATAGCACACCTCTTTCTTTTAACTTATTAAAAGAATCAATTCTAACTGTATCATCAGCAAGAATATTCAGTCTAGCCATCTCCTGACCAATTCTAACAGCTTCTTTGATAGATTTTGATCGACTTAAACCATAAATAATCCCAGCATTTAAAGCATCACCAGCACCAGTAGTTTCAATTATTTTATCATTTAAATCGACCGCTGGTTCCCAGAAATTTTGCTCAGGCCCTGAGTATATAACACCTTCAGCTCCTAAAGTAATAATCAATCCTAGATCAGGGCTTATTTTTTCTCTATTAGAATCTATCAGCTTAAATGCTTCTGAATTATCTTGTTCAGAAATTAATTTATCTAACTCTGAAGAATCTATATCATATAAATAGCAAAATTCCATTAAATTCGGAGTTAAAATATCTATATCTTCTAATTTATTTTTGATCTTATTAGCCTTTTCAATCGATACAGGGTCTATTATTATTTTACTAGAAAAATTCTTATTAAGTAACCAGGAGATAATATCCTTATTTAAATTTGTATCAATAAATATCCAGCCAGCTGAATCTAATACCATCAAATTTTCTTTTAAGTAATCTAAATCAATCCCATTAATAATCTCCATCGAATTTATAGCCCCAACTAGCTCACCGTTTGCATCAATAACTGCCAGATATGTTCCAGTAGAATGATCTTCCATTACTTTTATATATTCCAGATCAACTCCACTTTTTCCTGTATCAGTTAATAATTTTTCTCCTTTAAAATCTTTTCCTACTGTGGATAACAATATCACCTGACAACCTAAGTTTCCCAGGTTAGCAGCAACATTCCTGCCCACCCCACCTGAACTCTCTTTTATTATACCACTATTTGAACTGCCATGTTGAAAAGTATTTGCAGAATAGCCTTTAATATCGATATTGGCTCCCCCGACTACAACTATTTTAGAACTATTTAACATTAATATCAACCCCTAAAAATAAAGTTCAAGATATAAAACCCCCGGTAATCACCGGGGGTCATTTATATTCTATTTGAAAAATATTACTCTACAGTAATCTCTTTGCTAGCTTCCCACTGCCCATGAAGATTGCAGCTTTCAAAAGCTCTTAAAGTACAGGACTCTTCCAATTTAATTTGTAGGGTAGCTTCTGCTTTAACTTCAGGAGTGAAGTCTACTCTGGCAAGCTGGAAATATTCAGCATAAAGTTCAACATACTGAATGAAATGACCTTCTTCCATTGGATGATCAATCTCATTACCC
>SLSL01000110.1 GCA_007130465.1 Halanaerobiaceae bacterium
AGGGTATACGATTGGTTCCTATACCTTTAAGGATTCTGAGGAGGAGCTGGATAAGATTGTTGCTCAGGCTATCCGCCAGACTGAAAATAATAGTGAAAAGACTTTAGCTATTTTAGTCCCCTATAATTATATGCTAGTTAAGATTGCTGATAAGTTGAAGAGTAAGGGGGTTGAGTATCAGAATACCGGGAGTTATATCGGTGAAGAAATTTTAGTTATTGAGAAGTTTCATCGGTTATTGAATTTTATTGCCAGCCCTCAGACTGAAGAGTATTTAATCGAGCTGGTCTATAATTTCTTTCTGCCTGAATTTATGGCCGGGGAAGCCAAATGGATTCAAAATCTGTCTGGAAAGGGTCAGATTCAATCAGACAGGAAACAGGCTCAGACCGTTAGTAGGCAAGGGCAGGTTGATGAGACCCCTGGGCAGGCTGGGGATAGTGTCAGCCAGGAGAATCAGGTTCAGGAAGATAGCGTTAAGAAGTTTTTTAAGCAGCATAAACCTGAGGAGATTTTATATCCTCTCGGTGGCGATGGGGTTTTAGACCGGGAATTAAAGGGTTTAAATAGTCGCTCCCAGGAGTTTTTGAGGAAGATAATTAAGCTATTAAAGAACTGGCTGAAGGCCAGTCAGGCCCTGCCTCCAGATGAAATGGTTCTGATGCTGGCTGAGGATTTAGATCTTGCTGGTGAGGAGCTGGCTTTAGCCCAGAATATTGCTCTCCATTTTAAGTCTGAGTTAAATAAGCGGCCAGGGATTAAGCTGGCTGAGCTGCTGGAAGATTTTAATCAGTTTACTGATCAGTATCAGCAGTTTGCTAAAAAGATTGCTGATCGGAAGGGCTTTAATCCTGAAGAGGGGATGATTACGATTAGTACATTGCATCAGGCAAAAGGCCTGGAATGGGATACAGTCTTTATCACCGGACTGACTGCAGAGAATTTCCCGGCAAGTTTTACTGATAGTTTTCGCTCTGAATATTATTATTTAAAGGATAAGGCCAGTAATCCGGTGGCTCTGGCCAGGGCCAGCCTTGAGGAATATTTAAATAAAAAGGAAAAAGGAGATCCTTTAAAAGAGGCGAAGATAGATATTATCTCGGAGAAATTGAGGCTATTATATGTCGGAATAACTAGAGCTAAATCGAATTTATTGCTGACATCTCATAAGAAGATCATCTATGATAGTGGTTATACCAGAAATGTCAGGCCGGCACTGGCCTTTGAGGTTTTGAGTGAATTTATCAGGAAGGCAGGTGAGTCAGATGGCAGTTAAGGAACTTGAGAATTTTTATTTCAGTCAGACGGCGATTAAGACCTATCTGACCTGTCCTTTAGATTTTAGGAGTCGGTATATCGATAAATTGATCTGGCCATCAGGTTATAATAAGACTGATAAGCAGCAGGCCCAGATTGAGCGGGGGCAGGTATTTCATACTCTGGCCAATAGGTATTTTCTTGGAATTGGCTCCCAGGAGAAGGTTGAGGCTGGTTCTGAGGCCAGAGACTATCTGAAGAGGCTTAAAGATTATCTGCCACTGGAGGCTGGGATTAGATATCTCCCTGAATATGAGCTCCGTTACAACCAGGACGGAGTTCGCTTAATGGCCAAGTTTGATTTATTATATATAGATAGTGAGAATGGCCAGATTATTATCTATGACTGGAAGACTGGAGATAATCAGCCAGAGGCCAGTTATTATCAAAGGGATATACAGACTATTCTTTATCAGTTTATCTTAGTTGAGGCTGGTGAAAGGTATCTACCAGCTGATTTTAAGCCTGGGGATTTAAAGATGGTCTACTGGAATCCTAATCATCCTGGGGTTGAAGTGGAAATTGGGTATTCAGAGGAGCAACATCAGGAGAATAGGAATTATCTTTATAATATTATTAAGGAGATTCTTGAGCTGGAATATGCTGAGTATGCTGAATTAACTCCTGGAGATAAATGTTATCGCTGCAATTACCGGCCGGTCTGTGAAGGTGAGCAGCCTGAGGAGAGTCCTGTTGTTGAAGATGATCTTGATTTAGATCTGGACTGGGAGATGCTTGAGGAGATAAAGTTTTATAATTAAGTTAGCTGGAGGCAGGCTTTATGGAGATAAAATACAGGTATCAGTCTGACAGGAAAATACCGGATTGGCTTTTAGAGGAGACCGGTGGCGATGAGCTGCTGGCTAAACTTCTGCTGGCCAGGGATATTGATACTCAGGGGGATGTCAGGGCTTTCCTGGGTAATGTGGAGCCTGAGCTGACTGATGCCAGGGAGATGCCGGCTTTAAAGGAGGCTGTCAGGCTATTTTTAAAGACTGTCAGGGAGAGAAAATCTATTCTGGTCTATGGAGATTATGATGTCGATGGGATAGCTGCCACGACTATGCTGGTTGATCTCTGTAATAGTTTAGGGGCTGATTTGAATTATTATATTCCTGACAGGATTTCTGAAGGTTATGGCTTAAATAAAGAAGTTATTGAGCAGATGAGGAATAAGGTTGATCTGATCATTACCTGTGACATGGGGATATCTAATGCTGAGGAGATTGAGCTGGCCAGGGGCTATGGGATTGATGTGATTGTAATAGATCATCATTCTCTGCCTGAAAGGGAGCCAGACGCAAATTATATTGTTACGACCAGAAGGCTTCCAGAAGACCATCAGGCCTATCATTTGACCGGGGCCAGTTTAGTTTATTATTTTGCTAGAGAAGTTTTGAGGAGCTTAAATAGGCTGGAAGAACTTGCTGATTACCTGGATTTAATGGCACTGGCGATTGTTGCTGATCCTGTGCCTCTACTCGCTGAAAATAGGTATCTCTTAAGGGAGGCCAGGCAGAGTTTTATTGAGAGTTCCAGGGAGGGGCTGCAGGCTTTGTTTGCTAGAGTCGATCCTGGGGTTGATATAAATAGTTTTTCTGATCTGGCTGCTGAGCTGATTCCATTGATTGATAGTGCTGGCAGGCTGGCCCAGGCCATGGAGGTAGTTGAGCTATTTAAATATGATAGTTCTGGGGATTTGGAGAAGTTGGCTGATAAACTTGTTGGCTTTAAGGAAGATTTAGAAGAGATAGAGCAGGAGATGTTCGCTGAAGCCAGGGAGATTATAGGCGATAATAGTGAACACAAACCAGTGATAATTTATAAGAAAGGTTGGCATCAGGGTGTTGCTGGTAAACTGGCTGAAAGGTTAGTTGATATTTATCAACTGCCTGTGATTATAATGACCTATAATCAGGAGCAGGAGGTTATTGCCGGTTCGGCCAGGTCAGTTGCTGGGCTGGATATCTATGATGCTTTAAAGAAAGCAAAGGATTTATTGATTGATTTTGGCGGCAATGATCAGGCTGCTGGTTTCAGGCTGGAGGAGAAGTTTTTAAAGTTTTTTAATAAGAAGATAGAGGTTATCTTAAATGAGAAATCGAAGCTTTTATCTGAGGAGAAAATTATCGAGGTTGATTTAGAACTGGATTTTGAAGAGGTTAATTATCAGGAGTTTAAGAGTATCAAGCAGTTAGAACCCTTTGGCAGAGGCAATCCTGAGCCAGTTTTTATAACCCGGGGTTGTCTGCTGAAGAATAAGCGGGAGATCAGTGAATCGTTCAGGGGGTCTAAATATTTTAAATTGATTCTAGAAAAGGCAGGGCTCAGAAGAGAAGCAGTTGTTTATCAGGAGAGTTTTGGGATTGCTGAAGGTTCAAGGGCTGATTTGATTTATAAGCTTGAAAAATCAGACTATAATGGCCAGGATAATATTCGATTGAAGCTGCTGGAATATAATGAGGTTGAGCCTGATAGAGGAGCTGAAGATATTTCCAGCGAAGGTTCTAAGGGAATTGAGTTGATTGACTGGCGAGGCAGAGACCGGAATCAGCTGAAATTTGATTCTGAAGATAGAGTTGTTTATTATAGAGAAGGATTTGGGCAGATAGAGCTTGAGCCAGTAATAGATAGGTATCAGCATAGAGCTGCTGATAAGCTTGTTTTTTTGACGCTGCCTCCATCCTTTGAGATATTTAAAGAGATAATTTCGGCAACTGGAGCAGGGGAAATATATCTGGCCTATTCCAGGGCTGAAAAGCGCCGGGAGAAGAAGTTTATCCAGCAGTTAGCTGGAATTTTGAAAGGAAGTTTAAATAAGGATGGCCGGGCCAGGGTGGATTTATATAAACTAACTGTCCTGACAGTTCAGCTGGAGGAGACTGTTGAACTGGGTTTGAAGTACTTAGAGAGCAGAGGTTATATCGATATCTTTAGCAGTGATCAGAGGTTTTACTGGATTCGGCCTGGCCAGGAAGCCGATCTTAGATCTGAGGAGAGTTATAAGCAGAATCTGATGGATTTGTTGGATGAGAAACGGGCTTTTGCCAGGTTTATGACTGAAGAATCAGTTGAGAAGGTTAATGATTTGATAAATTGATTTTGAGAGGTGAGTTATTTTGAAAATTAGAAAGCTAAATTTGGAAGAAGATTTTAAAGAGGCTGTTGATCTCTGGAATGAGATTGGCTGGTTAAAGAGCAATGACCCAGAAGACAACCCAGGTCTTAAATATTTACTGGAAGCAGGAGATACCTGGGTTTATGACGAGGATAACAGGGTTGAGGCTACAGCGATAGGGATACCAGGAGAGATTAATTATCTTGATAAAAAGTTGCCTTTTCATGGGCTTTCCGGGGTTGTGGTGAGTCCGGTTGTTAGAAAGCAGGGTGTAGCCAGTAGGCTTGTTACTAAATCAATTGTTAGTGGATATGATAATGGCGCTGCTGTTTCTGGATTATTGATGTTTGAACAGGGCTATTACGATGGTTTAGGTTATGGGACCGGCAATTATGATCATGTATTTACCTTTGATCCATCATTATTAAAGCTTGAGATTAAGGCCAGAAAGCCGGAAAGAATAAGTAAAGACGACTGGGAAAAAGTTCATAAATCTTTATTAAATAGAAAGCAGAATCATGGTGCTGTTAGTTTTTGGCCAGAGTATATTACTAGAGATAAGCTGGCCTGGTCTTCAGATAGCTCTTATGGACTTGGTTATTATAATGAGGCAGGTGAGATAACTCATATGATGTGGTTGAGCAGAGGAGGTAATGGAGGAACTTCTTCCCATGGACCTTTAGTTGTTGAATTTATGACCTACCAGAATTACAGCCAATTCCTGGAACTATTGGGTATTTTGAAGAATTTAGGAGATCAGATTTTTGCTGTTAAGATGAAGGAGCCAGCAGGAATCCAGCTCCAGGATTATCTTAAATATCCAAGAAAACAGAATAAGCAGTCAGATGATAAATATGGTTACGAATCCAGAGTTTTTGCAGACTGGCAGATAAGGATTTTAGATCTGGAAAAATGCATCAGGGCAACCAGTTTAAAAGGGCCTTCTATTAAATTTAACCTGGAACTTTATGATCCCCTTGAAAAATATTTAGATGGTGAATGGCAAGGTCTCTCTGGAAATTATCAGCTAGAATTAGGGGATCAGTCAGATATCAAGGTTGGTAAAAATAGTGAGCTACCGACTCTAAAGACTAATATAAATTCTTTTTCCAGGCTATGGCTAGGTGTTTTGAAGCCTTCTGTCTTAGCTTTAAATGATGGGCTTTCAGGCCCGGATCAGTTACTTGCAGACCTAGATCAGCTATTGGCCTGTCTGCCGGATCCTAAAATGGAATTGGAATTTTAAATGAGGTGATTTATTGAAGAATATATTATTAATTTATAATCCGAAATCAGGAGATGGAAATTTCAGGCTTGAACTGGATAATTTAATTGCTAACTTTCAAGCTGGGGCAATCTTTACTCTGCTCAGGCTTGGCGAATTTGATCTTGCTGAAAGATTTAGTTTAATGGAGATGGATAGATATGATATAATAATGATAGCTGGCGGTGATGGTACTGTTAGCTGGGTTACTGAAAGTATGATAATTAATGATATTAAAATACCATTTTATATTATTCCAGTTGGGACTTCTAATGATTTTGCTGAATACATGCGACTTTCTGCTGAAACTGGTAAAATATATGATATAATTAATAATGGAAAAGTTATTTCAGTAGATGCTGGCAGGGCAAATGACAATTATTTCATAAATGTCTGTGCTGGTGGCTTTCTGACAAATGTGCCTCATAGTACCGATGATGAGATGAAAAATAGACTTGGTAACCTGGCCTATTATATTAGAGGTATTCAGGAGTTGCCTAAGATTAATCCATTATCTTTAAGGATTGATACTGGTAAAGATGTATTTGAAGAAGATTTATTTTTATTTTTGATTATTAATAGTGGCCGGGCCGGCGGCTTTAATGACCTTTCACCTTTAACAGATATCAGCGATGGCAAATTTGAATTTATAGCTATAAAATATGGTAAGCTATATGAGATGTTTAATGGTTTAATTGAGGTTTTTATTAATAAAAATCTTTCTGGGGAAAATATTATTCATCTTCAGTCAGATTATTTTTATATTGAAAATGTTGGTGATAATTTAGAACAGCATACGGATATTGATGGTGAGAGAGGACCGGATTATCCAGTAGAGGTTAGATCAATTCATGATTTTTTAAGATTATATGTTAAATAAAAATATCATTTAGGAGGAATTTATGATGACAGTACATATTGGTGCTGAAAAAGGAGATATTGCAGAAACAGTTTTATTACCTGGAGATCCATTGAGAGCTAAATATATTGCTGAAAATTATTTTGATGATGTTGAATGCTATAATGAAGTTAGAGGGATGTATGGTTATACCGGTTATTATAAAGGTAAAAGAGTATCTGCCCAGGGTTCAGGGATGGGGATGCCTTCATTATCTATTTATGTTAATGAGCTGGTTCAGGAATATGGTGTTAAGAAGATAATGCGGGTCGGATCCTGTGGAGCTATTAGTGAAAGAGTTAATGTTAGAGATGTTATTCTAGCAATTGGTGCCTGTAGTAATTCAAAGATGAATGATATCCGTTTTGATGGTCAAAGTTATTCTCCAACTGCGACCTATAAGCTTCTGCAGGCTGCTTATCAGACTGCTGAAGACCATGGGGTTGATGTTGAAGTCGGTAATATTTATAGTTCTGATATGTTTTATCAGGACGATAGAAATTGGTATGAGGTCTGGAAGGAATACGGTGTCTTGGCTGTTGAGATGGAAACTGCTGAGCTATATACGCTGGCTGCCAGGCATAATATTGAGGCCCTGTCGATTTTAACTGTCAGTGATTCATTAGTGACAGGTGAGGAGACAACATCTGAAGAGAGGGAGAAGACCTTTACTGATATGATGGAGATAGCATTAGAGATAGCTTAACTTTAAAGCTTTAATTGCTTTATTCTTCAGCCCCTGATAAAATTGTGTCAGGGGTTTTAAATTTTAATTCAGGAGGAATCTTATGAAAGAACAGATTAAGAGAATTATCCTGGCTTTATTTATATTTTTCATTATGTTTGGGGCAGGTTTTTATCTGGCTTATTATCATTTTGATGAATTGTCAGATACTGGACCTATCTCAACTGATAAGATTGATTATCAGCAAGAATCGTATTTAAGCCTTGAAAGAGATTCAGGAGTTGAAGTTTTATCAGAAGATATGCCTTCAGAACCGATAATATCTCCAGCTGGAAATAAACTGGCTTTTATTGACCCCTTACAATGGGAGACAGTAGGCTCTATATTTTTATATGATTATGAATCTAATTCTCTAACTGAGTTATTGTCTGCTGATCAGATTGAAGATCAATATACTCCTAAAGATATTCTTTGGTATAATGATGATTATCTCCTGGCTATTATTGGATATGCATTTGGGACTGTCTCAGTTGGTGGAGATCTTTATCTGGTTGATATTGAGACCGGAAATCCAAGAAGGGTACTTGGTTTAACTGATTATCAGGAAGTTAAAAATATCAGGCTTGATGATCAATATATTCATCTTGAAATAGCTGAATTTGACGAGAATTTTAATGAGTATCAGATAATTGAGGAGAGAATTAGTCGGAGCAGACTTGATGAAGTGATTTAATTTTTAGAAAGGATTGATATTTTGAAATCGCCTATTGGTAATAAACAGGAAATAATCGGTCAACCTATACTGCCAACATTACTTAAATTATCTTGGCCGATAATAATTGGTCAGGGGATGCATCTGATGTATCAATTAGCTGATACATTCTGGGTAGGTAGACTGGGGCCAGAAAATCTTGCTGCTATCTCTCTTTCTTTCCCGCTATTATTTATAGTTTATTCTATGGGAGCTGGATTTTCTGTGGCCGGAGTAGCATTAGTTTCTCAGTACACTGGAGCTGAACGGCCTAAAATGGCCAGTAGAGCAACTGGTCAGATATTTGTACTGGCAATTTTAATATCTATAGTTTTTACAGCTGCTGGCTTATATTTTAGTGAGGATATGTTTATTTTAATCGGGGCAGAGGAAGAGGTCTTGCCCCTTGCTTTAGAGTATTTTAGAATTTATGTTTCTGGAATACCAATAATCTTTATTTATTATATCTTTTCATCGGTTTTAGAAGGAATTGGAGATACAATCACTCCGATGAAGATTAAGATATTTACTGTCGTTTTAAATATTATACTGGATCCGTTCTTTATTTTTGGATGGGGTTTCTTTCCAGAGATGGGGATTGGAGGAGCAGCTCTGGCAACTGTCATATCCAGGCTGGCTGCTGGTATAGTTGGGATTTATATTATGTTCTGGGATCTTTCAGCAATAAAGTTAAAGCTTAAGGACTTTTATCCAGACCTGGCAATGATTAAAAGGATCGTTAAGATAGGAACCCCTGCTGCTTTAGGAGATTCAGCAATGGCTGTAGCTTTAACTGTAATGACTGCTATTGTTGCTGAGTTTGGAACATTAACTCTGGCCGCCTGGGGTATAGCCAACAGGATTACCGCTGTGATTAGAATGCCTGCCTTTGGGATGGGCCGGGCTACAGGAATAATGGTTGGTCAGCATTTAGGGGCGGAACAGCCTTCTGAGGCCAATAAAGTGTCCTGGCTAGGAACAGGGGTTACTTTTGGAACGATGTTAGTTGTGGCGATTTTATTTTTATTTATATCACCAGGACTGATCGGTTTATTTACTGAAGATAGCTCTGTTATTAGAATTGGAGCTGAATATCTTAGAATTTCAGCTTTTGCCTTTGCATTTTTAGGAGCTCAGATAGTTTTAAGTGGTGCCTTAAATGGAGCCGGTAAGACTATCCCTCAGACTTTTTTTAGGCTATTGACTCTCTGGGTATTTCAAATACCTTTATCTTATATATTTGCCAATCAATTTGGTTTTGGCAGGCAGGGAGTCTGGTGGGGAATTTTTGTAGCCAAAGTTATTGGGCTATTAATTTTAATGGTCTGGTTTAAAAAGGGGACATGGCAGACCAGGGAGATATAAGGGAGTTGAAAACATGAATAATTTTAACAAGGAATTAGAAACTGCTTCAGAAGCTGTTAAAAAAGCTGGCAAAATAATTGCCAGTAAAATTGAAAAAAGACCTGATCGCTGGCAGAAGGCTCCAGGTGATTTTGTTAGTTCAGTTGATTTATCGGCTGAAGAGATTGTCGGTAAGATAATTAAAGAAGAATTTCCAGATGATGGTATTATGTCTGAAGAAGATTTGAATTTTGGTTTAGATAAGAAGAGGTTTTGGATTCTTGACCCTCTTGATGGTACTATGAATTATTTAAGAAAGATTCCATTTTTTTCAGTATCTCTTGCTTTATTTAAGAATAATGAAGTTGTATTAGGAGTAATCTATGATCCCTATCACAATAATTTATTTACAGCTGTTAATAATGGAGGGGCATTCTTAAATGGCAAGAGGATATCAGTCGGTGATATTTCTAATCTTGTAGAATGTTGTATAGCTACTGAATATATTGGTTATCTTGATTCTGTTAAAAAGCGGAGGTTGTTAGGTAGATTAGGAGAGTATTTTGGAAATATAAGGATGATCGGATCTCAGGCTCTAGACCTTGCTTATACAGCTGCAGGGCAGATTGATATTGCATTTTTGCCTCGTTCTAATCCCTGGGATATGGCTGCAGGCTCGATTTTAGTTAAAGAGGCAGGAGGGACAGTCTGGGCACCAGGTGGATATTCCTGTCTTAAAAGCGGTCAGATAATTGCTGGAAATAAAAAGCTTGTTAGAGAGTTTGTAAATGAAATTTTGGAAAAGGAATATTAAATATCCTAATTGTATTTTGAAATAAAATGTTGTATAATTAATGTAACGAATAGAAAAATTTATTTTTTAGGGGGTATTTATATAACCATGAAAGCAACTGGAATAGTTAGAAAAATTGATGAGCTAGGTAGAGTTGTTATTCCGAAAGAACTGAGAGAAACAATGGAAATCGATAAAAAGGATCCGATGGAAGTATTTGTAGATAAAGATAAGATTATATTGACTAAATATAAGCCATCCTGTACATTCTGTCAGAGCCAGGAGGATATTGTAGAGTTCTCAGAAAAGCCGGTCTGCAAAAAATGTATTAATGAATTAACTGAGTAAGTTTTAAGCCCCGGAAGGGGCTTTTTTATTTTTATTTAATATTAAAAATATTATTTAAATTTTTTAATGCTTTTATGCAGGAAATTGTCAAAATATATTGAATAGTAGTTTATAAGAATTATTTTTTGAAAACATTAAATACATAGGAGGTAGGAAATGAAAAAAGAAATTAATTATCCGTGGTTTAAGAAAGAAGACGTTGATGGATTCTTTGCTCTTTTTCAGAACAACCTGGCAAACTTTGCAGTAATATCAATTACAATGTTAGGAATGGGTTTTCCAGCTTCAATAGTTTTTGGCAGAGTTATTCCTGGAGCGGCGATTGCTGTATTATTTGGTAACTTTTATTATGCTCGGATGGCCAGGAAATTGGCTGAAGAAGAAGGAAGAGAGGATGTAACGGCACTTTCTTATGGTATATCTACTCCAGTAATGTTTATTTACTTATTTGGAATATTAGGTACAGCCTTAACTTTCAGTGACGGTGACCCAGAGATGGCCTGGCGGATTGGAACAGCTGCAGCATTTTTAGGTGGAGCTATTGAAGCATTTGGTAGTATTATAGGTCCCTGGATAAGAAGGAATCTTCCTAGAGCAGCTATGTTAGGTGCTCTTGCTGGAGTTGCTTTTACTTTTATCGGTGGAGAATTGTTCTTTACAACTTATGAGATGCCGATTGTCGGGCTTTTAGTTATGGGTATTATTGTTATTGGCCTAGTTGCTAAAATGAAGATGCCATTTAATATTCCTACATCATTATTTGCAATTATAATTGGTACAGTACTTGCTTATTTATTTGGTGCAGTTGAGATATCAGCGATAAGAGAAGGATTAGATCAGCTTGGGTTTTATCCTCCGATGCCAACAAGTGCGCCAATAACAGGACTTAGTTATTTATTTGGTGGGACTGCTGGTTTATTAGCAGTTGTAATACCAATTCAGATATATAACTTAATTGAAACTATGAATAACGTTGAAGCCATGGCGGCCTGTGGTGATAATTACAATGTAAGAGAAGCTCAGCTTGCTGATGGTTTTGGTACAATGATAGGTGCGTTTTTTGGCGGAGTTTTTCCAACAACTGTTTATATAGCTTCTACTGGAGCCAAGCATATGGAAGCCGGTCGTGGCTATAGTATAGTTAATGGAATTGTCTTTTTCTTTGCAGCATTATTTGGAGTTATTGGTTTTGTGGCTGAGATAATCCCACTGCCTGTTATTGCACCAATCCTGGTTTTTGTTGGTATCACAATGGTTGGACAGGCTTTTGTTTCCAGTCCTCCGAGACATGCGCCGGCAGTTGTAATTGCCATGTTTCCTTATCTATCTGATTTTGTAGCAACTAGATTCCAGGGATTAGACCCTGAAGGTTTTGCGGAAGTTTTTCCTGCTGCAGAAGCATTAGGACAGGGACCGATGTTTACTGGTTTAATCTGGGGTGCATTTGCAGTCTTTGTAATTGATAGAAAATGGAATAAAGCAGTAATTACAGCTTTATTTGGTTTTGGTCTATCTGCCTTTGGTTTTATGCATGCCCCAGAGATTCAGTTGCAGATAACAAGTGAATTTGCTCTTGGTTATCTTGTTCTGGCTGTGGTTATTTATCTATTCAGTATTTATTACAAGAAGTATCCTGAATTGACTGAACCTAAACCTATATTCTGTGAAATTAACCGGGATGAGCTAGAAAGCCTACAAAAAAAAGAGGCTAAATAAAAGATCAAGGAAGCCTGTCCTTTAAGAGGGCAGGTTTTTTTGTTGCAATAATTGTTTAAATAATGGTATTATTATAACAGGATTATATTTTTAGGGAGTGAGTTATGTGGAAAGACCGGACTGGAATGAATATTTTATGGAAATGGCTGAATTGGCTGCAAAACGGGCAACCTGTCTCAGGAGAAAAGTCGGTGCAGTTTTAGTTAAGAATAAAAAAGTACTGGCTACTGGATATAATGGGGCGCCGATGGATATAGAACATTGCGAGACTACTGGCTGTTTGAGGGAAGAGATGAAGGTTCCCAGTGGAGAGAGGCATGAGATCTGTCGAGGTGTCCATGCAGAACAGAATTTAGTAGCCCAGGCAGCTATTCATGGTGTTAAAACTGAAGATTCAACTGTTTATTGTACCCATCAGCCCTGTATAATTTGCACTAAGATCTTAATTAATGCCGGGGTTAAGAAAATTTACTTTAAGAATTCTTATTCAGATGAATTTGCTGAAAATTTATTGGAACAGTCAAATGTGGAGTTTATAAAATATGAAAAATAATTAGTTCAGTTATAAATAATTTTAAAATAATTATGAGAGGTGTTTTTATGAATAAATCAATGAAGGAATTATATGAAAAATCTATTGAAGTATTAAATGATAGAGGTGTAACTCTTAATGATATCGCAGAACTTGTTCAATCTTTGCAGGAACCCTTTGACCCTGATATAACTCTGGAGACCTGTTATGAAAATGTTGATGCTGTTTTAAAAAAGAGAGAGGTGGCCCATGCTATATTAACCGGGATAGCTTTAGATGAAATGGCTGAGAAAAAGCAGCTGCCGGAACCACTTCAGAGCATTGTTGAAACTGATGAAGGGCTTTATGGGATAGATGAAATTATTCCATTGTCGATAGTTAATTTATATGGAACAATTGGTTTAACAAGTTATGGTTATCTTGATAAAGAAAAAATTGGAATAATTAAGGAGCTTGATACTAAAAAAGATGGAGAGGTAAATACTTTTTTAGATGATCTTGTTGCTGGAATAGCTTCTGCTGCTGCCAGTCGCTATGCCCATGGAGAAGGGACTGAATAGCTAGATGACAGTCTTTATACTGGCAGGAGGTGAGAGCTCCAGGATGGGGGAGTATGATAAACCTCATCTGGAGTTTTATCAGGATAAGACGATTTTAGGTTTTATTATCGAAAATCTCAAGGAGGATTTCGATTTAAAGATAATTGCTAAGGACAAAGAAGAATTTAAGTATTATGATATAGAAGTCTTAACTGATCTTAAAGATGCCGGGCCACTAGGGGGGATTTACACTGGTTTAAAAAATACCAGTTCTCAATATAATTTCTTCTTAGGGTGTGATATGCCTTTTGTCAGCTCAAAGTTGATAAACTGGATGTTTGCTGAAGCTAAAGATAGAGGTAAAGATGGTCTGGTGCCTAAAGATGGTGACTTTTTTGAGCCATTAATATCTATTTACAAAAAAAGTTGTTATAAACCGATTGAAAAGGTTATTTCTGAAAATAGGTGGAGTATAATTAGTTTTTATGAATATATTGATCTAGATTTTATTAGTAAAGATAGATTAAAAGAGGTTGATTCTTTTGAATATCTTTTTTTTAATATTAATACCTATGATGATTATATAAAAGCAAAGGATGAAATTTTGCCAGAATACTTAAATAAATGGAGGAATTAATGTGATACCGATCATTTCGATTGTAGGTAAAAGTGATAGTGGAAAGACTAATTTTTTAGAGGTTATAATACCAAAATTAAAGGAGAAAGGCTTAAGAGTTGGAACGATTAAGCATGATGTCCATGGCTTTGATATTGATAAACCAGGGAAAGATACCTGGCGTCACAAGCAGGCAGGTGCTGATTTAGTTTTAATTTCATCTCCATATAAGATATCTTTGATAAAAGATGTTGATAAAGATAGTAAACTAGATGAACTCAGGGAGAAATATATTGATGATGTTGACCTTGTTTTAACAGAGGGCTATAAGTCTGGCGATAAAGCAAAGATAGAGATTTTTAGACCAGAAAAACATGACAAGCAGCTCTGCGACCCTGAAGTAGATGAGATCTTAACGACAGTAATAAATGAGGAGAAGGGTTCAGCTGACCAATATTTTTCAGACGAAGAAGTTGAGAGAGTTGCAAAAGTTATTATTGATTATTACAATAATTTCAATAAATAACTTGACAGATTTAAATTTTTATAATATAATTTGATTTAACATTCTAATAGAGTAAAGACTATGAGCAGAATCCCATCTGTGAGTCGCAGGCTGAACTAATAGTAAGCTGGGCCGGTTTTCTTCCGTTATAGAGATAGATTATAGCTGATTGCTGTAATTGAAAGAGTGGTTTTTATAATTAGGATGGTACCACGGGTGATAATCTCGTTCCTTAGGGGCGGGATTTTTGTGTTTATATAGATAAAAAAATTTTAGGAGGTAATATCTATGTTATTACGAGAAGAGAGTATTGAGAAGGAAGTTCAACTGAAAGAAGCGCCAGCAGATGGTGTTTTTCCAGAAGGGTTTTATGTTACTACCAATTTGCCGACTTATGTATATTATAATAATTCCTGGTTACAGGTTAATAGGAGTGAAATGGACTGTGGAATAGCAATTGAGAATGGTCAGGCAATTTCTAAATCAATTAATGATGTTGATGCAGGAGATTTGATAGTGGTTGACGAATATGGTATTGAGACTTTTTCTAGAAAAATAGAAGAGGAAAAGAAGGATTTTGGCTTTATGACCAGTGCTACTTCATCTGAAAGGCCAAAGAATAAGATAATTAAAGAACTGGCAGATGAGATGAAAACTATTAGGGCTGAAGGTGGAAAGATATTAGTTGTTGCCGGGCCTGCTATTATTCATACTAATGCTGCAGGTGAGCTTGCGGATTTAATCCGTAAAGGCTATATTAATGTTATTTTTGCTGGCAATGCCCTGGCTACTCATGATATAGAAGCCGCTATTTATAATACATCCCTGGATTGTCCTTTATCTGAAGAAGGCATAAAAGGGACTGGCCATGGCTTTCATCTTCAGGCTATTAATAAGATTAGATTGGCTGGTTCGATCAAAGATGCTGTAGAAGAGGGGATATTAAGTAGTGGAATTATGTATGAAATCATAAAGAATGATGTAGATTATGTTCTGGCTGGTTCTATCAGAGATGACGGTCCACTACCTGATGTTATAACTGATGCTATCGAAGCTCAGAATTTAATGAGAGAAAAGCTTGATGGAGTTGAATTGGTTCTAATGCTGGCTACTATGCTCCATTCTATTGCAACAGGTAATCTGATGAGTGCTGAGATTAAATCGGTCTGTGTTGATATTAATCCAGCTACTATTACTAAACTTGCAGATAGAGGGACTGCTCAGTCAGTTGGAATGGTAACAGATGTTGAGCTATTTCTTAAGAACTTAAATTCCTATTTATAATTTCATTATTCTAATTAGGAGGCGAAATATGGAGGACAGAAAAAAACTTTACAGGTCTATTGATGAAAGGATACTAGGTGGGGTTTGTGGTGGAATTGCTGAGTATTTTAAAGTTGATCCGGTTTTAGTAAGGATTATTTTTATCGTATTATTTTTTGGTGCAGGTTCAGGATTGCTGGCATATATTATTGCCTGGATAATAGTTCCTGAAGAACCAAGATAGATAAATTTTAGGATGTGAGGGGATTGCATGCTTAATATAATTTTACTGTTACTGGTTATTTTATTAATTCTACTGATTCTGGTTTTTATTGCACCAATAAG
>SLSL01000029.1 GCA_007130465.1 Halanaerobiaceae bacterium
AAGCCTTTTTCCAGAGAGACTATTCTTTCAAATTTCAGGAAGTTGTTTAGAAAGAGAGAGAAACTGAAATCCTGATTTATTAAATTTGTCTTCAGGATTAAAGAAAAATTGCCTCCAGGCAGGAATCTCTATTTTTTTATAGAACTCTTAAGTTGTGATAAGGAAAAATATGAAAATATACTGGGGGCAGTTTTATGAATATAGAGAATAATAGTGAGTTTGAATTTAATATAGATGACCCAATCAATGAATATAAAGAGATCCTGATGGATTTAACAAAAGAGGAATTAACAGAAATCAGGCAGAAATGGGGCTTTGTCGGTTTAAGTAAACTGAACAAGGAGGAACTGGCTGAGAGATTAGTCCAGTTGATTCCTGAAGAATTAGAAAAATGGATTTACCGGTTAAATTATGATATTTATTCTCCACTAAAAACCTTATCCCATTATAATGAGGGGTTTTATTTAATAGATAAATCAGGCTCAGGGATGTCTTTAACTGGAGCTTTACAGGAATTTGGACTTATTTGTGCCTACTGGAAAGATGATGATGTTCAGGTCTATATGCCTGAGCTTATCTCCAGGAAGATTAGAGAGATTATCAAGAATGATTCGGGAATAGAAGAAGAGATTGAATTTAATAATAATTTGGTTCAGATGACCACTGGTATTTTAGTGTACTATGGTATTGTGGAGATCGATGACATTATTACAAAGATTAATCAGTTAGATGAATATAATCTTCAGAAGGCCTGGTACTTAGAAGTTATTAATGAATATTCCAAGACTATGGGTATGGTTGAAATAGATGAGAAAGAGATTTATTTAAGTATGGTTGAGACACCGGAATTAATAAAAGAGGAGAGAGCCAAGCGCCCTGATATCTCAACTTATCAGGTTGATTTTGATGAAATCTGGTATGCCAATGATTATTTATATCCTGAACCTAATAAAAAAGTCCAGGATTTCATGGATTTTTTGCAGTATGAAGTTGATTTAAAGGGGAGAGATTTTCAGACTGTATTGATAATTATCTATTTTGAATTAAATAATTTGACTGATATTAATATTGTGATGAGCAATATTGCAGATTTTATTGGTTTGAGTAGAAAAACTGATATATATAAGAAATATAAAAAGTTATTTAGAGAGATGGCCTGGAATTTGCATTACTGGACTCTGAAAGCAAGAACCCCAGCAGAATTGCAGAGTTTAGCTCCAGGTAAAGAAATAAAAAAAGATAAAGTTGTCAGTTTAGCTGCTTATAAATTTAAAAAAGAAATATGATACTAAAGAACTATATGAAGGCACTGCTCTTCTAATTACAGGCAGGGCTTTTTCTTTATATTTAAAGATATTTGAGCTAATCGGCAAAAAGGGCTGGATTTTTAGAGGATTTTCCCTTATAATCAAGAATAGTTATAATGTATAAGTAGGTCTAAAAATAAAAGGTAACTTTATGTTAAATAGAGAGTATTTAAGACTAGAAAGGAGTATTTAAAGGTGGACAAATTTTACATACAGGGCAGGAATAAATTGAAAGGCGAAATTCAGGTTAGTGGTGCAAAGAATGCCGCTCTTCCGATTATTTCAGCTGCGCTGCTTGCAGAGAGTAAAAGTACATTATTGGACATCCCGGATTTAAGGGATGTTAGAAATCTTGCTGCTATTTTAGAAAAGATGGGGGCTAAGGTTGATTTTACAGATAATAAAATGGAGATTGATCCAGCATCAGTAAATAAACATGCGACAGACCCTGAACTGGCTAGAAAGTTGAGGGCATCATATTATTTATTAGGAGTAATGCTGGCAAAGGAGGGTAAGGCCAGGACCAGTCTGCCAGGAGGATGTAATATTGGAAATCGTCCAATTGATTTACATCTTAAAGGCTTTAAAGCATTAGGTGCAGAGGTTAAAATTGAGCATGGTCATGTTGAGGTTGAGGCTGATAACCTAACAGCAGGCCAGATTTATCTGGATTATCCTAGCGTAGGAGCAACTATAAATATAATGCTGGCAGCTACTATGGCTGATGGAAAGACTATAATTGAAAATGCAGCCAGAGAGCCAGAGATTATTGATTTGGCTAACTACTTGACTGTTATGGGCGCAAATATCAAAGGTGCCGGTACTGATATAATTAAAATAGTAGGTGTCGATAAATTAGAAGGCCAGGAGCACAGGATTATCCCTGATAGGATTGAAGCTGGAACATATATTATAGCCGGGGCAATTGCCGGTGAAGATGTTTATGTTAAAAATGTTCTGGTAGAGCATATTAAACCGCTGCTGGCTAAGTTAACAGAGATGGGAGTTGAGCTGGAAGAAGATATTTCAGGAGTTAGAATTTCGGCAGCAGAAAAATTAAATTCTGTCGATATTAAAACCCTTCCGTATCCCGGTTTTCCAACAGATCTTCAGGCCCAGATGATGGTTATGCTTACCCAGGCTGAAGAGCCTGGTATCGTTACTGAGACTGTCTGGGAAGATAGATTTGCCCATATTGATGAACTTGCTAGAATGGGGGCCAAGATAAAGCTGGATGGCCATACTGCTTTAGTTCACCCTTCTGAATTTCAGGGAGCAGAAGTCGAAGCAACTGATTTAAGAGCTGGAGCAGCTTTGATTCTTGCTGGATTGGCAGCTGAAGGTTTAACTGTTGTTAACGAGGTCAGTCATGTCGAGAGAGGCTATGAAAATATTGTAGATAAATTGCAGGGTATTGGTGCAGTAATTCAAAGAGAACCAGTAGGTAGAGTAACTACTGGTTAAGATATTTAATTAGGAGGACTGGAATATATTATGTTTAATTTTTCGCAAAAAATAGGTATTGATTTAGGAACTGCAAATGTATTAGTATATCAAAAGGGAAAAGGTGTTGTCTTACAGGAACCATCTGTTGTCGCTGTAAACAAAGATACTAATAAACCACTGGCTGTTGGTAAAGAGGCCAGGAGAATGTTAGGAAGAACTCCAGGCAATATTGTTGCTATCAGGCCACTTAAAGATGGTGTTATAGCTGATTTTGAAGTTACTGAGATGATGCTTAAACATTTTATAGAGAAAACGGTCAGCAAAAGACCGATATTTAAGCCTGAGGTTATGGTCTGTATTCCAGTTGGAATTACTGAAGTTGAGAGAAGGGCAGTTGAAGAAGCCTGTAATCAGGTTGGTGCCAGAAAAACCTATTTAATTGAAGAGGCATTGGCTGCTGCTATTGGTGCCGGGATGCCAGTAGCTGAACCGACTGGAAGTATGATTATTGATATCGGTGGAGGAACTTCAGAGATAGCAGTTATCTCACTTGGAGGCATTGTTGTAAGCGAGTCTTTGAGAATGGGTGGAGACCAGCTAGACGGAGATATCTGCCGTTTTGTCAGAGAGAAATATAATATGGTAATCGGTGAGAAGACTGCTGAAGATATTAAATTTCAGATCGGTTCTGCCATGGTTATTGACGATAAAACTATGGATATTAGGGGCCGGGATTTAATGTCAGGCCTGCCAAGAAATATTGAGATTTCTGCTTCTGAGATACAGGGGGCATTAAGCGAGAGTATTGCTACAATCATTGAAGCTGTAAGGAGTGTACTAGAACAAACTCCTCCAGAATTAGCGTCAGATATCATGGATACAGGAGTAATTATGACTGGTGGTGGCTCTTTACTTGATAATTTTGATAAATTGATAAGCAAAGAGACAGAGATCCCTGTATTTTTAGCTGATGACCCTTTAACCTGTGTTGCTAAAGGTACTGGACAGGCAATAGAAGAGATTGATGAGTTAAAGGATGTATTATTTAATAAAAAGAAGGCTTATAAATAAATCGGCAATTTAGGCTGAGAAAGGTTGGATATCCTTGTTTAAGAAAAGAGTATTACTTCCATTAACTGTTCTGCTCATATTTTTCCTTATTTCCTTACCGGTAGTATCTGCTACTATGCCATTTAATGATCTGGCACCAGGAGAGAGAGGTTATGGGCGGACAGTTTTTAGAGGTACAGAAATAGAGGAATTTGAATTTGAAATTGTTGATCTGATGAGGAATTATGAACCAGGTAGAAATTTTATTCTGGTTAAACTTGAAGGAGAAAAGATTGAAGAGACTAATGGTGTTGCTTCCGGTATGAGCGGAAGCCCTCTTTATATTGATGACAAAATAATCGGGGCAATTGCTTATGGCTGGTTTCAGGGAGAAAACAGGTATGTTTTGGCGACTCCAATAGAAGAAATGCTTGCTATTTTAGAATCTGGAGAAGAATATGAATTTGGAGATATGGAAGATCTTCCTGAGCTCAAATCTCCTATTATGATCAGCGGCCTTTCAGGAAGGGGTTTAGATCGGCTGGAAACTGATTTAGATAATTATATGTCTGCAGATTTTAAAGTAATCCCCGGTGGCGATGAGACTGATCCAGATGATGATTACTATCCAGATCTTCAACCAGGAAGTTCTGTTGCAATTCAGATGGCCAGAGGCGATATTAATATAGCTTCTATTGGGACTTTGACCTATCGAAATCAATCTGAAATACTGGCATTTGGACATCCCTTCACCAATAGAGGTGAGGTTAATTTTTTCTTGTCCCAGGCAAGAATTAGTCAGATAATACCTGGTGAACAGCCATTTAAATTAGGCTCTCCAATCAGAAGGCCTCTTGGTATGATCCGTCAGGACCGGGGAGCAGGAATTGGTGGAGAATTGGATATTTTTCCAGAAGTAGTGCCATTTAGCATTGATATTAATGATCTTGATAGAGGCAGAGAGAGTAATATTGCTGTTCAGATTATAAATGATGAAGAGTTATTGACTTCTTTAGTGCCGACTATCGCCTTGCAATCAATAGATACAGGTCTTGATAGAATTGGCTCTGGGCTTGCTAAAACAAGGATTGAAATAATGGGGAATAATCTTCCAGGGCTTTCAATTGAGAGAGAAAATATATTTTATAGTAGAGATGATATTGCCAGCAGGAGTCTTGAAGAATTACAGGAATTAATAAGATTGATTAATCAGAACTCATTTGTAGATGTTAATTTAATAGATATTAATTTTTCTGTTGATGTAGAGGATTCTATAGAAGTTGCTCTTATTGAAAAATTAGAGATTCAGAATGAGGATGAGATATATCCAGGGGATGACCTTGATATAAAGATCGCATTAAGGCCATACAGGCAAGATTCCTTTGATTTTGAATTTACTGTTTCGCTACCAGATGATATGGAACCAGGACCTACCAGTATGTCAGCAATTAGTGGCGATGGTTTTGGGTATTATGATTTTAGTGGTAATGATTTTGATTTCTATGATGAAAGCTTAAGTGCTACTGCCGCTGGCTTTAACAGCTTTGAAGAACAACTGGAGGCTTTTCTTGATAGACCAAGAAATAATGATCTAGTTCTTGAAATATATCCTGGTTTTCCTGCTGCACCTGGTTTTGAACAAGAAGAGGAAGAGGCTGAACCAGAGCCAGATATGGAAGATCCTGAAACAGAAGATGAAAATAATGATAGACCTGGTCCAGATAATGGAGAAACACCTGAAGAGGTTCCAGTAGATGAGATAGAGGAAGAACCTTTAAGAGAGGTAATAGAAACTGATTACGTCTTAGAAGGTAATTTATATCTTGATTTTATGGTTGAAGATCCAGACCAGGAAAGTGATGAGGAATATAGAGGTTATGAAGATTATGAATCATATAGAAATACAAATAGAGCAACTTCTGCTGATACTGAATCATTTAATCCAGGGCGGAATTAAAAAAGGCTGCAACTACATTTCTAGCCTGGAGCAGCCCCTCGCCGCTCAGTCCAGGTTAATTCTATTTTAAGGGGGGCTAATATATGAGCTGGAAAAAAATATTTATTATTTTGCTTTTGCTCTTTATTTTAATGGCCGTCCCTTACCATCTTTATCAGACAGGACAGTTTGCTGAATGGCAGCTTGTTACTTTATTAAGGATTGAAGCTGCTTTAAATATAGATATTAATTATGAAGAAGTTTCACTTTTTCCAATTAATAGAATAGCTTTTAAAGATTTAACTGTAAAAGATAAAGATAATCAGTTTGAATTTGAACTGGAAGAGATGGAATTATATTATGATTTGAGTCTCTTTATTTCTAATTTCTTTCAGGAAGATCTTAGGTTTGATCTGGCCAATGCTCTTACAAATAGCATTAGCAAAATAAGATTGGTTGAACCATTAATCGACCTGGAGATGCCTGATGGCGACTTATTAAAATTTGATAAAGTTGAAATCGATGAACCGACAGTTTTTGATCCGGCAACCATCTGGGAAACTTTACCAGAATTACCTGCTGGAGTAGGAATTGTAGTTGAAGGTGGCTCAATAAATTATAATGAAGGCGGCCCTTCAGTAAATATTAGGCCTGAGATATTTGAGTTGATTATTGAAGACAAAAGACAGCTGAGAACTAATTTTGCTGGGGCGATTGACCTTAATAATATTGAAATTGAAAAGATGATTTATGATGATGAAGAATGGGAAGAACTTTTGCTTCCAGAATTATCCTTAAGAGGTAATTTGACTGCAGGGCTTGCTGAAGGCAGGTGGGATGTTGATAGCAATTTTGAGATTCCATCAGCAGGTCAATTTAATCGCTGGGCTGATAGGATAGGTGGAAGTTTTGGATTAAGTGAGCTTGAATTATATGGAAGTCAGGCTATAGATCTTTCTATTACAGGTGATGTCGATGGTTTAAGGAGGTTGCTTATTCAGGGTGAGACAGATCTTAGCATTGTAAATTTCCAGTATGAAGATATGGTAGAAACGCTGGAGTTTCAGGGCTTAAGCCAGAGTTTCAGCTTTAGTCTTGAAGAAAACCAATTGTTAATTTCTGAACTTAGAGTTAGCCTATTTGATGGTGAAGAAATCAGAATGAATGGCCAGTTTGATTTAACTGATATTGGTCCAGATATATATCTGGATATTGAAACTGGAACAGAGGATTTATATAAATATTTAAATATTTTAGCTGATAATAATCAGCAGGCTGAGGAATTAAGAGATGAGCTGGGGAAATATTTGGTAGATCCTTTACCTGTTGATATTAATTTGTCAGGGGGATACCAGGAAGAAGATTTATGGCTTGAAGGAAATCTTCAGTTTTATGATTTTCAGTTAGTTGATTCTGAAATGAATTATGATGGTTTAGTTGAGTTTGCCTGGAATAATAATGAATTGCAGATCAGTAATTTGAATCTTGCTGATATAATTATTGGGAATGGATATTATATTCCTGAGACTGAAGAGTATAGTTTTAATCTTGAATTTAATAATTTTAGACCATATATTGTAAATAAATTTTTTGACCAGCAATTCGATATTATTCCTAAAGATCAGATTTCTGCTGAATTATTTGGAGCAGGAAAAGGTTTTGATTTAAATGACCTGATATTGTCAGGTCAGATATTTGCTGAAGAGGTAACTATTAATGATATCTCAATGAATTCGACATTGGTTAATTTCTGGCTTAAAGATAGTTATCTTGAAGTTGGGCCTGTTAGAGGTGAGAGTTCGGCCGGTAGATTTGATCTGGTCGGGGGAATTGATTTTCTAGAAGAAGAATTAGACCTGGAATTGATCTTAGATGATCTGGTATTAGAAGAAGTCGCTGGTTTTGCAGGCATTGAAGAAGGTGTCCAGGGAGATTCAAAAGTAGCCGGTGAAATTGGGGGCAGTTTCTCAGAACCAGTATTGGATTTTGAGCTCTGGCTGACTGAAGCAGAAATTTTTGGTGTTGATGTTAAAGATGGTCACGGTCATCTTAATTATAACCCAGGTGAAAAGCTCTTATATGTAGAGGATCTTGATTTCACAAGTCGAGAGACTGAGATATTAGCAGGCGGCATCCTGGATTTTTCGCCAGTCTTTAATGGTGACGATAATCTGCCATTAATTGATGCCAGGCTTGATATAAATGAATTAACCTATGAATATATCAATGAACTTTTTGGGATTTCTCTGCCATTAATAGGAGATGTAAGTGGTTATGTAGAATTAGATGGGAGATTAAATGCTCCTACAGTTAATGCATCAGCCATTTCAAGAAGCACTTCTCTGCCTATTGGCGATGAATATTTTGAATTCGAAAATAGCAGGTCTGATTTTTACTGGACTAAAGGAGAGCCTTTCCAGGTTATTGATTTGAGGATGGAGAAAGATGAAGCAGATTTTGTGATAGAATATGGAGAATTTAGTGATGTTTTTTATATAGATTATGCCTTTAATAATTATCGTTTATCGAAACTGGATAGCTCAGAATTTGATGATTTAAAGGGGCGATTGTCAGCTTCTGGAGAAGCTGGAGGAAGCTATGATAATCCCTGGGTCTATGCCGATCTCGAACTGATAGATTTGATATATGATAAATATGATCTAGGTCATTTAACAGGGAAGGTAGAACTTGAAGATGGAGATTTATTTACTGAAGGAATTAGCTGGGAGCCTGGTTCAGGGGACTTTATAATTACTGGAAAAGTTGATAATATATTTAATGAGGCTGCTCTTAATTTGCAGGTTGATTTTGATGGGGTTGAGCTTCCATATTATATTGAATCTTTTGAGTTAGATATCCCAGCACTGGAATATTATTTTAATGGCCAGCTGGAGATTACTGGCAATATCGATGACTGGTTAATTGCAGTCGATGTTGATGGGGACAGTGATATTTCTGATTTAGGTAGATTAAACTTACTTGGCTGGATTGGAGAAGATTATGACCTTTCCTTGGTTGGAATAGATTTAGGTTTTGACTGGCTCTGCGAATATTTGGGGCCAGATGTTGATATAGATGGTAATCTGGAGTTGATAGGTACTGTTTATGGACCCCTTGATGGACCTGAGATAGATTTAGAAACTACGATTAGAGATGTTCAGATTAACGAATATAGTTTAAGCCAGATATCTGGCCGGGTTTCTGGAGATGTTCAGAATAGCCTGGTTGTTGAGCAGGAACTGATAGCTGAAGCTGGAGAAGATATCAGGTTAGATGGTGTAGTTAATATTCCGGCACCAGAAGAGAGCAATTTCCAGTTAAGGGCTAGAGACTTTCCTTTAAATCCTATTGCTGGATTTTTTCCAGAGATCGACCTGGTTGATGGCCGCCTGGATGGGCAGGTAGATTTTATTGGGAGTTTAGAAAATCCTAATCTTAATGGTCAGCTTTATTTAAGCCTGAATGAATTGAATTTTGGTCAGCCTGAAACATTATCCCTGGATGGCTATCTTGATTTTGCAGGGGATCAGGTAGAGGTCAATGAATTTTCCGGCAGTTATGATGGAGGTGTATTTGAACTTTCTGGCCTGATAAATCTGGTTGACCAGGATAATTTCTGGCAGCTAGAATTGACTGGAGATACCATTCCTTTTGAATATATTGGGAGTTCAGCTGAGCTTAATGGGAATATTACATTAGCAGGGCCATTATATGAACCTCTTGTTGGCGGAGAGGTAACAGTAAACAATTTAATGGCTGTTGTCCCTGAGGATTTTACTCCGGAGGAAGATGTTGATGAGGAGTTCGATCCATTTGAGGAGGCGAGATTTCAGCCGGAGATTGATCTGCAGGTAAGAATAGGAAGCAATAATTATTTTAATCATGAAAATGCTGAAATACAAATTCAGAGAGGCAGCATAAGAGTTCTTTATCAGGAGGAATTCCAGCTAGATGGCCAACTTTCATCGAATCAAGGGACTATCTTCTTTTATAATAATCGTTTTACCCTTGATTCAGCCAGACTTAATTTTAGAAGAAGGCAGGGTATAATTCCTGATGTAACAGTCAGGGCGTCTACCAGAGCTGAGGGTACAGATGTTTTTGTCAGGCTTGATGGCCTGGCTACCAATCTTAATTTGAGCTTTGCATCTGATCCTGAGATGGAAGAAGATGAAATTCTGGCTTTACTTGCCAGGAGAGGTGGAATAGGTGGCGCACTTGTCGGTGAAGATTTTAATATTTTCCAGATTGCTCAACAGGAATTTTTACGGTTTTTAAGTGATACCTTTCAGCTTGAGATTATTGATAATATTCAGAGCAGGATAAGACAGGTATTTGAACTCGATCGCTTTGAGATTGTAACCCATGAATTAGGCTGGGATCAGGAGGTATCACTCTATATAGGAAAAGACTTAACAGATAGACTATATATTGAAGGTTCAAGCAGGATACGTGCCGATGAACAGGAGACAGACATTTCATTTAAATATGATATAACTGATAGAACAGTATTTGATGGAACAATTTATGGTTCAGGTGGATTTTCATTATCTATTGAAACTATGATTGAATTCTAGGAGTTAAAAGGAGGATTAAGTTGATGAAAAAGTATGGTCTAGGAATCTTGATTTTGACATTAGTTTTTACAATGGCTTTAGGAGCTGAAGAAGTACAGGCAGAAGATATTTTAGCAGATATAGTAATTGAAGGCAATGAGAATGTCTCTGAAGATGAAATTATGGAAGTTATTCAGAGTGAGATTGGTGAAGAGTATGACAGGACTCAAATGAGAGAGGATATGGAAGCGGTTTATGATTTAGGTTATTTTGAGGATATAAATGTCAACTTTCAGAGTACAGCTGATGGTCTTGTGGCAATTTTTCAAGTCCAGGAATTTCCAGTATTGACTGAAATAAATATAATTGGACTGGATGATATTTATACCAGAGATGAAGTTTTAGAAGAGCTGGGAGTTACCGAAGGAGAAATTTTAAATGTTGAGAGATTAAATTCTGGTATTTCTGAACTTCGTTTCCGTTTCCAGGAAGATGGTTATGCTCTGGCAAGGTTTGATGATGTAGATATAACCCCTGAAGGAGTTTTAGATATTCAGATTAACATAGGTTATTTAAATGAGATAAGGCTTGAAGGCAATGAAAAGACCAGGGATTATGTGATTTTGAGAGAATTTGATATTGAACCTGGAGAACCAGTAAACTTTGATAAGATCCAGCAGGGTTATCAAAATCTATTTATGCTTGAGTTCTTTGAAGATATTTATCCAGATTTAGTTATGGTTGATGAAGAGAACAACCTTGCTGACCTGGTATTAGAGATGGAGGAAGGAAATACTGGCAGCTTAAACCTTGGTGGAGGTTACCGCCAGGATGCAGATGGCGAGGGCAACTGGTTTGCCTTTGGCGATATCCAGGAAGAAAACCTCTTTGGTCGAGGACAGACTCTCTCCTTTAATGTGCAATTAGGTGATGAAAGGGAATATAATTTAGGATTTAGAGAACCTCATCTTCGAGGGACAGATCTTTCCTTTGGGTTTAATGTTTACGATCAGTTCAGATCTCTTGATGCCGAGAGGAAGAGAATTAGGGGCTTTACAACAACATTTGGTCATCCAATTACTGAGACCTGGGATGGCGAATTTAGATTTAAGAATGATAGAAATCTTACTGATGATGAGACAAGTAGAAGTATAACTCTATCTGGAGAGAGAGATACTAGAGAGAATCCGATTTTTCCTCAGAGTGGCGGTATAGATAGGCTCTCAATAGAATCTGCTGGTTATGTGATTGGCGGAGACAGTCGATTTATAAAATATGGAACAGATAATCGTCGTTATTATTCAGGAATTAGAGATGACCATGCAGTTGCCTTAAGACTTGATACAGGCTTTAGTAATGCTGAACTGCCTTCTCATGAACGCTATAGAATAGGCGGACCAGATACATTAAGAGGTTATAGTAGTAGGTCTGGAGACAATAAAGCGCTGTTTAATTTGGAGTATAGAATGCAGATGATAGATAATGTCCAGGGTGTTATTTTTGGTGATGCTGGTAGAGTCTGGGATTACGGCGAAAGTCTTAAATTTTCTGGTACTGATCATTCAACCGGTCTCGGGGTAAGACTTAATACTCCCCTAGGACAGTTAAGATTGGATTATGCCTGGGATAAAGACTGGTCAGGGACGCCGCACTTAAGTTTTGGCCAGACATTTTAGATCAGGCTGGAATTTATTGCTGAAAGATAGTATAATATAATATAGGCTTAATAAGTTTTTACTACACAAGGAGGAATACTTAGTAATGAACAGGATTAGCAAAGTAATGATGATTTCAGTTTTAGTATTGGCAGTAGGTTTCTTTATGGCTGTGCCAGCAGCGGCAGCAGAAGGCGAGATAGCCTTTGTAAATTTACAGGAAGTATTTGAGGTTCATCCAGATAAGGCTGCAGCTGAGGAACAGTTAAATTTAGAAGCCCAGGAAATGCAGGCTGAATTAGAAGCTGAAGCTGATGAGCTCAGTCAGGAAGAACAGCAGCAGCTTTTACAGCAGTATCAGGAACAATTAACTCGGCGTGAGCAGGAGTTAATTCAGGAAGTATTAGTAGATATTGAGGGATTATTAAATCAACTGGCCGAAGAGAAAGGGGTTTCAGTAGTTCTTGATGGTCAGAATGTTCTATACGGTGGCTATGACCTAACCCCTGAATTAATTGAGATGATTGAGTAATTATAGTCTCAATGGCCCGGGCCGGCAGTGCTGTCGGGTTCCGGGCTGTTTTTTGTTTATATTAAACTAATCTTCCTTAAGATGAGGAGTTTTGATTATGGGAGATAAAAAAGATAAAAATAAAAAATTAAATATTCAGGATAATATTGTTCTGAAATATATATTATTTTTTGCTGTTCTGGCAGTTATCTTTGCCGGTGGAGCGATTATCTTTAACTATGTTCGGATGACAGCATTCCAACCAGAGAGAGCCGCATTTCAGCTTGAGGTGTCTGGAGCAGAAAGGTCTCTTCATGAAGCTTATAAAAGATCATTTGAAGACAGGATAGCTGAATCTAATCTGAGGCAGGCTAATGTAGAGGATAACCTGAGGCTCAGTCAGTCAGGCCAGCTATTTTTTCTTGAAGAGAGGAAGAAATTACTGGCAGACCAGTATTATTTAATTGGTGAGAGGAATATACAGAACCGTCTGGAAGCTCTGGAAAGAAGACAGTCTCAGGATTTACAGGAATTTGCTGCCCGCAGGCAGAATGAGATACAGAGTAAGATTCTTGAAAAACAACAGGAAATAAACCAGAGGATAGTTGAGCTTGAGGTCGATCTCTCAGAAGACGAACTGGCTTCTCTTAGAAATTTTAGGCGGGAACTGCTTTCTGAACATCGGGCTGAACTATTGAATTTAAGAGTTAAACTGAGGGTTCTTGATATGACAGCAGCCAGAGAGGCTGAGATTCGAGGTAGGATTGCTGAGATTGAAGGGGAAGTTGAGAGACAGGTTGAAGCTGTAAGAGCTAGTTTTGAAGCTGATTTAAGAGGGGATATTTATGAGCAGGCTATGGAGTTACAGCAGGAATTTTCTGAGTATCAAACTGCAAGAAAAGCGGAGTTAAATCAGGAGATTGAGGCAAAGAGAGATGAATTAGAAACTGAATTTGAAGATAGAAAAATGGAATTATATGCTGAACTAGAAAATAATTATCAAAATTATCTAGAATCCCAGGCTGAAGACCTTGCCTGGCTTGAAGCTAATTTTCAATATTTAAGCAGGGAGCTGGAAGAATAGGATGGATAAACTGAAAGCATTCTTTAGTTTTAAAGATAATCAGCGCTGGCTGATTGCAGTTTTAATAGTATTTATTGTCACTGGAGTTGGGGCATCTTTTTTGACATATCAATATTTAGAGGTCTGGAGCGAAGAACCTGAAGATCCAGAACCAGAACCGGCTATTGGTTTTATAAACCTGGAAAGGTTGCAGGCTGAAAGTAAACTGGCTTCGGATTTTCAGAGAGAGCTTGATGAGCGGGGCCAGGAGTTAGAAGATTTATATAATGCTGCCGGTGATGGAAGTGCCAGGGAGACCTATGACCAGGAACAGATTTATCAGCAGTATGAATTCAGTCAGAGCGAGCTTGGCCGGCAGTTTATAGAACTGATGGGAGAAGCCATTGAAAAACTGACAGACCAATATGATCTCTGGCTGGTTGTTGAGGCTGATCGGATAATTGCCGGTGGAGTCGATATAACAGAAGAAGTCATTAAACATTTAGATGAAGATTTATCTGAGGAGGCTGAGATTGATGAAACAGAACCAGTTGAACCAGGAGAATAAAAGTTCTTTTTCTGCTGCTGAGCTGGCAGAATTAGCCAGAGGCAGTCTAAAAGCAGCGCCGGACCTGGAAATAACTGGTTTTCATGGTGCTGGATCAGTAAGATCCAATGAATTGACCTATGCAGGTTCAGAAGAGTTTTTAGAGGCTGCCTTAAATAATAAAGCTGGCCTGATTTTGCTGACTGATGAATTATACCAGGAAGGTATTTCTGCAATTATAGTTGAAAATCCTAAACTGGCATATGCCAGATTGGTCAGCCATTTTTTTGATGAAAGATATTATAAACCTGGAATTGCTGACTCTGCCATTTTAGAGATTGGCTTTGAATATGGCGATGATATTTCAGTTCATCCAGGGGTCATAATCGGTGAAAATGTGACTGTCGGTGATAGCGTAAGAATAGCTCCTGGAGTTATTATCGGAGATAACTGTGAAATTGGCGATGATGTTCTACTCCATCCAGGGGTCAAAATAATGACTGATACGGTAATCGGTGATAGAGTTGAGATACAGGCTGGAGCAGTTATAGGAGCTGATGGTTATGGCTATGTCAGCGGTGATGGCAAACATTATAAAATGCCTCAGATAGGTCGTGTGGTGATTGAGGATGATGTTGAAATTGGAGCTTTAACTGCCATTGATCGGGCTGCAAATAAGGAGACAGTAGTTGGCCAGGGGACTAAGATAGATAATCTGGTTCAAATTGGACATAATGTAGAAGTTGGCAGTGATAATTTGATTGTTTCTCAGACAGGTATTGGCGGCAGCACAAAGCTTGGTGCTAATGTAACTCTGGCCGGGCAGGTCGGGGTTGAAGATCATATAGAGATAACTGATCAGGTTACAGTAACTGGTAAAGCTAAAGTCAGTAAAGATATTAAAAAGCCTGGTTTTTATTCAGGAATTCCTGCCAGGGAACATAAAGAATATTTGAAAGAAGCGGCCAGTATTAGAAGAATTAATAAATTAAAGAAAGAAATTTCAAATATTAAAGGTGAATTAGAAGAGATCAAGAACTATTTAAGGGAGGAAGATTAATAATGAATATTATAAGCAAGTTGGCAATAGTTTTTTTAATAGTTGTAGCGGTGATAGCATTTTTACAGCCTGCAGATGCTGCAGATTCAGATCTGATTTTAACACCTACAGCAGGAATTATTGAAAATCAGGGAGCAGTTGGTGCAGAGAGAATCGGAGCACGAACAAGAATCTATGGTTTATTTAAGTTAGAAAATTTTATTGAGATTGGTGGGCAAGTAATCACCCATCCTCAGGAGCCAGAATTAGGGATTCTATTAAAGACCAGATTGATTGCAGAAGGTGATGGCCGTCCAGATATTGCTGTTGGAATCAGAGGCCGCTCATTATACGCAGTCGGCAGTCTTTCCTTTTATGAAAATACCAGAGGCCATTTTGGTCTGTCTGACAGCTCAATGGGAGGTATTTTCTTTGGGGTAGATCATGTATTTAACCCCTATGATGTCCAGATAGTTGGTGAAGATGAAGATGGCATGAGGCTTCCAAGGACAAGGGTTATGGCAGAGTATATTGATGAAGATTTTAATTTTGGTGCTAGAATGAATATTACACAAGAATTATTAGTTGAATTAAGTCTTTTGGGTCTTAGTGATGCTAAAGCAGGAATTCATTTTAATTTTTAATAACTGGTTAAACAAATTCCTGATCAGGAGGTAATGATATGAATAAGAATTATAGCTTTTTAAAGTTGGGGTCTATTTTATTCTTCAGCCTGATTTTAGTTTTGACATTTTCCCAGGTTGTGGCTGCAAATGTTCAGATACGGGCAGGGAGGCTTGATTACCAGGCAGATTGGATAGATTTAGAAGACGGTGTTACAATCTTCTGGGAGGAATATGAGATTGTCTCTGACCGGGG
>SLSL01000008.1 GCA_007130465.1 Halanaerobiaceae bacterium
AATGGCAGCCTCCTTCCTGGCTCCAAGGCCTGAATATGAAGATTATCATGGCAGCTAGATTATGACCCAGGGTCAAAATCGAAGATTATGGAATTTAATTTATTAGAGATAATTCTTAACTGAACTGAAAGGGGTTTTTAAAATGGTAGCTCCAACCCAAAATATAAAAACATTACTCCTGGATGGGTATCTAGATGAACCATCCTGCCTTGGCGTGCCGCCATATATCTCGCCTCATGCCAGGTATCTTTATGGAGCCCTGGAAGCCGGTGGAATTCCTGAAGAGATGATTGATTATCTAACTGCCGACAGCTATCGAAACATTAAAGATATAAGTAAACTAGAAGAATATGAGCTGATAATAATCCTGGCAGGGACAACAGTCCCAGGCCATTATCTCGGCGGCCAGCCCTTAAGTCTGGCTGAGATTAAAGAATTAGGCCAGAGCTTAAAATATCCAACCAGAGTCCTGGCTGGTCCTATAACCCTGGTCTGGCAGGACTTACCAGGCCATAAAATTCTTGACGAAAACTATGATATTATAACCGGAGAGCTGGCTCCATTAGAAATCTATAATCGCTTAAAAGACCAGGTTAACCAGCCTGGAATCAAAATTAATAATCAAGCAGAAATAGCCTCAGCCATCTCAGACTGGGCAATTACTGGCAGCAGAATTTTTAAAGATCACCCAGGTTATCCAAAGCTGGTAGCCGAGCTTGAAACCTTCAGAGGCTGTCCTAGAAGCAAGCACTGTGAATTCTGCAGCGAGCAGTTAAAAGAGATTCATTATCAGCGCAAACCAGAAGCCATAAGAGCTGAAGTTAAAGCAATTGCAGCCACTGGTGTTCATAATTATCGACTGGGCTGCCAGACCGATCTGCTAGCTTATCCCTGGCTTGAAGAACTTTACAGCGGCATCAGGGAGGCCGATCCTGATCTAGAAGTCCTCCACCTCGATAATATCAACCCAGGCCCACTGGGAAGAAAAGATTCAACAGAAGCCAGGCGACTATTAAATATCATCTGTAAATATAATACCCCAGGCGATGTAGCAGCTTTCGGCCTGGAATCAGCAGACCCTGAAGTTTTAAAAGTCAATAATATCGATACCAACCCTGACCTGACCTTCAGAGCAATAGAGAGAATCAATGAGATCGGTGGCCAGCGAGTTGATGGTATACCGAAATTACTCCCAGGCCTAAACTTCCTGGCAGGTCTTAAAGGCGAAAGAAAAGAGACCTATGAGTATAATCTCCAGTATCTCCGAAAGATCAAAGAGGCAGGTCTAATGCTTAGAAGAATTAATATCCGGCAGGTCAATCCTCTGGGAAGTTACCAGGCCAGTAAAGTTGATAGCCGCCGTTTCAAAGAATTTAAGCGTCAGGTCAATGAAGAAATCAATCAGCCGATGCTCAAGCAGGTATTTCCAAGAGGCACAATCATCAGAGGACTCTGGCCTGAAATCAAAAAAGGCCGGCTGACCTATGGCCGCCGACCTGGTAGTTATCCAATTTTAGTCGGTATCCCTGGCGATCACCTCAACAAGGATACGCTCTCAGTCCAGGTAATCGACCATGGCTACCGTTCAATTACTGCCCTGCCATATCCATTTTATATCGATCAGGCCAGTCTGATAGAATTAGAACAGATTCCAGGCTTCGGAAAAAAACGGGCAGAAAAGATACTTCTGGCCCGGCCAAAAAGCCTGCAGGAACTCTCGGAACTTATCGGCTCTGGCTTCCCCTTAGAAGACTGGCAGGATATCTTTAAATTTTCACCCTAATACCCGGCCTGGTAATCGACCAGACGCTTTAACTCGTTACCAGCCTGATAAAGGCTGATATTTTCAATAAACATATCAGTTGCCCGCTCGTAATAACCAGAAAAACTTCCGGCAACATGAGGGGTAATAATAACATTATTAAGCTTATAAAAAGGCGATTCTGGAGGCAGAGGTTCTTCCTCAAAAACATCCAGGCCTGCACCAGCAATCCCACCAAATTCCAGGGCTGCAAGCAGCTCATCCTGGTTGATAACAGGTCCCCGGCCAACATTTATAAAGTAGGCTGAATCGGGCATAGCATTAAACTCATCAGCCCCAATCATACCTTCAGTCTCAGGCGTTAAAGGCAGAATAGAAACTGCATAATCAACATTCATAAAGGCTTTTTGAAGCTGGTCCTGGCCATAGATTTTTTCAACTCCAGGCACCCATTCGTCAGGATTTCTCTTGACCCCATCGACAACCATGCCAAAAGCATTGGCGACCTTAACAATTTCCTGACCAATAGCCCCAAGGCCTAATACCAGCAGCCTTTTGCCTTTAAGACCAGTTAAACTCAGCCGGTTCCATTCCTTATTCTGCTGCTGTTCATAGAGCTCAGGTAATCTTCTGCTAAAACTCAAGATAAAAGCCATTGTATGCTGGGCAATAATATCCTTGTGAAGCCCGCTCATATTGGTCAATTTAACGCCGTTTTCAGCCAACCACTCTGTCTCAGGCTGGTCTAAAAGCTTATCAACCCCAGCACTTAAAGCCTGAATCCACTTAAGTTTAGGTCCTTCAGCCAGAAGCCCAGCATCTAAATCTCCTGGAAAGCCAATAACTACTTCAGCATTTTCCATAACTTTCCGCTGCTCATCTTCCTCTAACGCCTTAATAATTTCAAGCTCACCAAATTCAGACTCTATCTTCTGACTATATTCATCATCCCAGTCCTGAGTCAACATAACTTTCATAAATTAACATCCTCCTTATATAGGTACCTGGCACCTGTTAATAAATCATTAAATCCCTGAAATGCCAATAAGTACAGGTAAATAAATAGGGTGCCTGGCACTAACTTTATTTAGTCAAATCAGCTTCCATCACATACCAGTCATCATGGAGGTCTTTAGCCTTACCAACCACCTCAAAACCATGTTTCTCATAAATATGCCTGGCAGCAGGATTATCAGGCCTAACCTCCAACTTAACCTTCTTAATACCAATATCCCGCAGATAATCAAGGCCAGCACCAGTCAAACTGCTCCCAAGTCCCTGGCCTCTAGCCTCTGGACTTACTGCCAGCGAAAGAATCTGAGCATCAGCAGTGCCCCTCACTGAAAAAGCAATATAGTAAATCTTATTATAAATCACTTTGCCAACATCAAAGAGGGTTAAGCCATAATGGCCCTGGAGCCAGCGGCCCAAATACCTAAAGAGATGGCCGCCAAATACAGCTTCTTTCCAGAGAGAGTTAACCCCGGAAATAACGATTATATAACCCTGGGGCTTATCATTCTCATCCACCGCCACCAGAAAACCATCGCTAAAAACCTGGCCAAAAAGCTTAAGAATATCCTGTACAGCATTCTCCAGTTTCTTTCGCCTGGGAGATGGCTCCAGCTCATTTGCAGGCCTGGTTGTCTTAACCCTGGTATCCTCAACTTCGCTAAAAAATAGCACACCATCATCAAAGGCCGCTATAAAGATCCTGGCTAGCTCAGGCAAATATTTTTCTTCAAATCCAACAATCTGATAATTATCAGGCAGCATCAGCAAACCCCCTTTTACCTTATTATACCTTGCTTCAGTGTTAGCCACAAGGTGAAAATTAACATTAAAGCCTGGGATTATATCCAGACCAGATAGTTACCCCCTGGTTAACACCTCCGTCAAAAGGAGTGCCTGGCACCAATATTTTACAAAGAGCCTGGCATCTATATGGTAACCCATATATAACTTTGATAGACAATTGGTTCGGCATCAACACTACATCAACCCTACATAAACCCTTAAGTAATTTTATTAACCTGGTAAATCAGTTCTAATCCACATTTCAAATAGTTTATCAGCATTTAGTTTGATAAACTGCTGCCAGATGGCAGATCTTATTAGATTATGATATAATAATAATTAGAAAAAGTAAATATCTGAGTTTTGCAAAATAAATAAAGAGGTGGTTTCCTTGCTAAATAAAATTCTACCAGCTATTTTCATAATCACTGCTTTAATCCTGGCGACTGGTTCGCCAGCGGTATCAAATGGTATCCAGCCCAGGGAAGACTGGATCGATCGTCTTGAACCTATCACCAGTGAATTTGAACTTGAAGAGAACAACCAGGTCCTCAACTTACCGATCAGTGATATAGATAATGAAAATTATCTTTCCATTGAGATGCTGGCTTATCTCTTCGACTGGACTGTTGGCGCCGGCGATGAAGAGGGCGTAATAAGAATAGAAAGAGCTGACGGCGACAAATCAGCAAGCTTCGAACTAGGAGCCGAGGAATTTAATAGCCGGCAGTTAGTTAGACCACCTGTAGAAGATGAAGGTGCTATCTTTATCGGCCCGGCTCTGACCAGGTATTTAATAGCCAACTTAGAAGATCAAAATGTTAACTTTATCGCCTGGCTTGAACTAACCGATCAGCATGAACAGACTGAAGGCAGGCT
>SLSL01000180.1 GCA_007130465.1 Halanaerobiaceae bacterium
ATATTTACCCGGGGCTAGAAATTTTTTAGAAGCCCTTTTTCTGGCCCTCCCAGGGCGGTTCTTTGCCTTCCCTGAATTCATCAACTCCTGGCCCTCCTAGCTTTTTTAGTCTCCAGATACCATAGATATAACTTAAAATTAAAACAGAAATTGTGACTGGCCAGCCTAATATAGTATTGGCCCAGGCAAGTCTGGTGGCATCTCCTGCTCTAAATAAAATAAGCTGGACTGTTAAGCGGACTGCGAATAAGACTGCCCAGAAGATGGTGACTTCCTGGTAGGCCGGTTTGATGTCATCTCGCCAGAACCATTCCAGGGGCCAGCCTCTGGTTAGATGACTGGCCCAGGCAGCCAGTGGCTTTTTAAGGATTAAGCTAATCAGGGCTATTATAAGAATTAGGATGCTTGTTATTATGCCAGGGATAAAATAACCAGTGGCAGTCCTTGAAATGAGGGCAAGGCCGGCAGCCAGGCCTGTACCAAGTAGGCCCCCCAGGGCATAAAACCAGTTTTCACCTTTAATAAACCTGCGGATGGCTAGAACTGTTGCTAAACTTAATGCTATGATTGCAGCGATATTTAGATTGAAGAGGTTATTGGTGAAGACAAAGATTAAGGGAGGCAAAACTGCATCAAAGGTTTTGCCTGAGATTACTGATTTTAGTTCATCGATTATTTCCTGAGAGTTTATAGCCATTATTTAACCGCCTGTTCTGAGTTGATTAGAGAATCTTTTCTGGCACCTAGGAAGAATTTAAGCCAGTTGCCTTTACTCGTATAGGCTGTTATTAAGATATAAAGGCTGGCAGTTAGAAAGCCGAATACCATCATTAAAGCAATCCAGAAAATTTTGGCCTGGATAGTTTTTTCTCTGAATGCTATCCAGAGTGAGAAGAGGATAAATCCGACATAAAGGTCGACCAGGGAGACTATCCCCCAGGGATTAGCAAGGAGTTGGCCGCCGTCTTCTGTGAAGCTTCCATTGATAAAACCATTAGCTAAAACAAGTATCATTGCTATAAGTCCTAGCCAGGATATAATTTTTGTTATTTTCATTATTTGCCTCAAATTATTAATATTATATTATTATTATATCTTTATTTGGTAGTTTATTCAATCTATTAGAAGATTGAATTGATTTAATTAGAGTGTTATAATTTAGAGAGGAGGGTGATAATATGAGTCAGGATTTTAAAATAGTTCATGGTTGTATTCGGGTGCTTGATCTGGAGAAGTCGATTGAATTTTATGAAAATGCCTTAGATTTTGAAGTGACCAGGCGGAGTGATTATCCTGAAGATGAGTTTACATTGGTTTTCCTGAAAGGTCCAGGTAGTGATTTTGAGATAGAGCTGACCTATAATTATGACAGGGAAGAGCCTTACGAGATTGGCGACGGTTTCAGTCATTTTGCTGTTGTTGTTGATGATATTAAAGATGCCCATAAGGAACATAAAAAGGCTGGTTATGAAGTTACAGATATTTATACTGTTGGCGATGAGGCCGGTGGAGGACTGTATTTTATTACTGATCCAGATGGATATGAGGTTGAGATTATTCAGAAATAATAATATTGAATTTTACTACCACCTATAAATTTATAGGTGGTTTTTTTCTTGGATTTGCAGGTATATTTTAAAATTTCTCGAATATTATTTAATGGAAGGATTTATTAAGCTTAATGTAAGGATTCATTCTAATTTGGGGAGGGATAGATTTGGAGAAGATTTTAAAGGATTTGATTGATTACGCCCTGGAACAGGGGGCTGATTATGCTGATATAAGACATATTGAGCTTGAGGAAGAAGAGATTAAGACAGAGGATCAGGAAGTTCAGTCTATTAATAATTATGTTGATAAAGGTGCAGGGATTAGAGTTATGATTAGTGGAGCCTGGGGGTTTGCGGCAACTTCTGATCTGGATAATCTTGAGCAGACTGCTTTAAAGGCTATCAGGATTGCCAAGGCAAGCAGTAATGTTAATAGGAGTAATATTGAACTGGCGGAAAAAGAGGTAATGGATGATTTTTATGAGACACCAATTGAGAGAGATCCCTTTGAAGTTCCTCTAGAAGAAAAGATAGAGCTATTATTAGATGCTGAGAAGAAAATGGTTGAGGCAGCTAAATTATTTCAGACCGGAGGTTCTCTTTCTTTTAGAAAAGAGAAGAAGATTTATTGTGATTCTGAAGACAGCTATATAGTTCAAAAATTATATGAATCTGGAGGAGGTATTACTGCTAAGGCAGTTGGTGGCGGTGATCTGCAGGTTAGAAATTATCCCTGTGGTTTTGGCGGTAATTACAGCAAGGCTGGATATGAATTTATTGAAGAACTTGACCTTTTAGGTCATGCTGAGGAGATTGCCAGGGAGGCTGAGGCCCTGACTGAGGCTGAAGAGATTCCTGCTGGTAAATATGATCTGGTGATAGATAGTTCTCAGATGACCCTGCAGATACATGAAAGTATCGGCCATCCAATCGAGCTAGATAGGGTTTTTGGCTCTGAGGCAGCCTTTGCCGGGACCAGTTTTTTAGATGTTGAGATGTTAGGTGAATTTCAATATGGATCTGAACTTGTCAATGTTGTAGCTGATGCTACCTGTCCAGGTGGTTTAGGGAGCTTTGGCTATGATGATGAAGGGGTTCCTGCTCAGAAGGTGAAGATTATTGAAGATGGGGTTTTGCAGAATTTCCTGACTTCAAGGGAGACTGCCTCTGAATTAGACGAGATTTCTGGAGGGGCAGCTTTAGCTGATGGCTGGAGTAAGTTGCCTTTAATTAGAATGACTAATATTAATCTAGAGCCTGGGGATTATGAGTTTGATGAGTTGATTGCCGGGATAGAGTATGGGTTTTATTTAAAGACTAATCGGAGCTGGAGTATAGATGATTTAAGGCTGAATTTTCAGTTTGGTTGTGAGATTGCCTATGAGATTAAAGATGGTGAGTTAACTGGCAGGATTTTTAAGAATCCAGTCTATACCGGGAGTACACCTGAGTTCTGGAGGAGCTGTGATGGGATTGCCGGTGAAGAGGACTGGCAGTTATATGGAGTTCCAAACTGTGGCAAAGGTGAGCCGATGCAGTCAGGCCATGTAGGTCATGGTTCTGCGCCAGCCAGGTTCAGGAATGTACAGATAGGGGTTGATAAGTAATGCTAAAGAAAGCTGGAGCCTATATGGTTTTAGATAGAATTATAAGTATGGCTGGAAGTCTTGATATGCAGGTTACTTTAAAGGGAGAGAATCAGGAGCTGACCAGGTTTGCTGGTTCTGAGATTCATCAGAATGTTGCCAGTGATGAATTGGAGGCTGAGATAATTCTAGGGAAAGATGGAAGAGAATTAAAAGTTACTACCAATGACTTTGATAATGATTCATTGAGAAAATTGATTCAGAAGGCAGGGAGAAGATTGATGGAACTGCCGGAAAACGATAATAAGAGGGATTTTATTTCAGAGCCAGCTGATATTAGTTCTGATAATTATTTTAAAGATTTAGAGAGGGAATTCAATATTGAAAATAGGGCTAAAAAGTTGAAGGAGGCCTTTAGTGAGTTGGATTCAGAATTAGATGCTGCCGGGAGTCTGGAACTTAATCAGAATTTTATGGCTTTAGGAAATACTGAAGGGATAACCAGGTATTCCAGGCTTGATAAAGTCGATTTTAGTACTGTAATCACTGATCGATCAGGGTCTACAGGTTATGCTGCTGCTGTATCTAATAGAGCCGGTGATATCAAGATTGCTAAGGAATTTGAGAAGGCTGCTGATAAGGCCCTGAAATCCAGGGAGGCTGTTGAGATTGAGCCTGGAGAATATGATGTTATTCTGGAACCTGCTGCAGTTGGTGGTTTAGTGAGTTACCTTTCCTATATTGGATTTAGTGGTCGGTCTGTTCAGGAGGGGATGAGCTTTTTAACAGATAGGCTTGGTGAACAGGTATTTGGCGATAATATTACGCTGATTGATGACTGCCAGAACCCTAATACAATGGATTTTCCCTTTGATTTTGAAGGGGCTGAACGGCAGAGGTTAAATATTATTGAGAATGGGGTTGCCAGGGAACTGGCCTATGACCTTAAATCTGCCAGGAAGGCTGGGGTTGAGACGACTGGCCATTCTGTTGGCGATCCCTCTGTTGGAGGATTTCCGTTGCATTTAGTAATGGATAATGGTGAATCTGAGTTAGGAGAGATGATAGCTGGTACTGAGAAGGGCTTACTGATTACAAGGTTTCATTATATTAATGTGATTAATCCCAGAAAGGCTATTTTGACTGGGTTGACCAGGGATGGTACTTTCTTGATTGAGAATGGTAAGATAAAGTCGCCGGTTAAAAATCTTCGGTTTACCCAGAATATTGTTGATAGCTTAAATCAGGTTGATCTGATAAGCTCAGAGCGGGAAAAAGTCGG
>SLSL01000155.1 GCA_007130465.1 Halanaerobiaceae bacterium
CAAAAATAGTTATTATATTTATACTATTATCGATAAATCAAATTTGTCCTGCATTACTAAGCTCCTGTTTTAAAGCTTTAACTTATCATCTAAATGCTCCATATTTGGCCAGTATTCAATTTCGCAATTCAAAACTGCTGGTATTTTATTTGTGTTGGCAGAAATTGCAGACTTTAGAGCAGGGAAAATATCTTCACTCCTTTTAATAGTTTTAGCATAGCAGCCATAAGCCTGAGCCACTTTTGTAAGATCAGGTTGACTCTTAAAATCAGTTGTCTCTGTAGCAAACCCAGCAGTTTTTTGTTTTGAACGAATCCAGCCAAGGCCATTATTATTTAAAACAAGCCAGGTCAGTCCTAAATTATATTGACAGGCTGTAGCCATCTCCTGAAGGTACATCTGAAAAGCTCCATCACCACAGATAGCCAGAACTGGGCGCTCTGGCCTTGTTAATTTAGCGCCAATAGCTCCAACTACCCCCATCCCCATACAGGTCTGTTCTGCAACAGGAATATTGCCCAAAATGCTCTTTACCTGATAATAAGGATAACTATATGACCAGGTATCCTGACCGCCATTCTCATTAACCAGGATTGTGTTATCATCAAAAACCTGACAGGCTTCATAAATAACTTCCCTTGCCCTTAAATTTTCTCCTTTACCAGCTATATCTTTTTCAACTCTCTGAAAGTAATCAGATTTTAAATCTTTAACAGTCTGTATTCTGCTCTGAATAAATTCTTTATCTATTTCTGATTCAATTAATAATTTATTCAATTCTTCTAAATTATTTTTTATATCACCAGGTAAAAAGAGATCTGGTTCCCAGGCTTTACCGGCTCTACCTGGAAGAGTTAAATCAATATCAAGTTGAATAATATCTGCATTATCAGGAAGGTGTTCCCACCAGCCTGTCTGAAATGCTTCATTACTGCTGCCAATTATAATTACTAGATCTGACATCTGATAGTATCTCCTGCCTGGTTCTGAACGATATCGGCCTGACACACCTAAAGCTAAATCAGTATTTTCAGGATATATCCCTCTACCTCCTGGGGTTGTTAAAAATGGAATTTTAGATTTTTCAATAAAAGTTGCAAACTCATTAAAGGCCCTGGATATAATAACTCCGTTGCCAGCAATAATTACAGGTTTTTCTGCATTAGTTATCATATTCTTTGCCTTTTTAATCTTCTCAATTGCTGCGACAGGTCTAACCGGTTCGAATTCAGTAAAAGCTTTCGGATATTCAATATCATACTGATCATCATTTTTTGATAAGGGTCCACTACCTGCAACATCGGCTGGTATATCAAGATAAACAGGCCCTGGACGGCCAGTCTGAGCTATTTTAAAAGCTTCCTTTAAATACCAGGGAATCCTCTCAGCAGAAGGTACCTGAGCTGACCATTTAGTAACTGGCTCCATCATCTTAACCTGATCCGCCTCCTGGAATTCGCCTCTACCCTTAGTCTCTCTGCTGGCAGATAAACATGGAATAACTAAGGGGATTGAACCAGAATAGGCTTCTAATACTCCTGGAATCAAGTTAGCAACACCAGGTCCTGGGGCTCCTGAGCAGACACCTATTTTACCAGTTAATCTGCTATAGGCCATCGCCATAAAAGGAGTTGAACTTTCATGGCGGAGATTAATAGCTTCGATCCCATCAATCTCATCAGCATACATATTTATGAAGGTATCACCAAGACCAAAAACATATTCTATCCCCTGTACCTTAAACATTTCTACAATTACTTTCCAGGGATCCATCTGATCACTCCTAATTATGAAAAGTTATCGATAAGTCTATTAATTTTATCTTTATTCGGTCCATCTATCTCTATTTTCTCACTTAAATGAGGAAAACTTTCTCTAAAAGTAGCCTTCTCTTCTTGATAAATAATTCCTATTGGAATCTGATCTCCCCATTCCCTTGATTTCTTAAAAGCAGCATCAATGTCGGTATTATCATGATCATCTTCTAACTTATAAACCCTCTCGCTGTACCATTGATAGGTATTAACTTTATTGAAAGTAACACAGGGCTGGAGTATATCTAATAATGCATAACCCTTATGTTTAATAGCAGCCTGCATCATCCTAACAAGATGATCTCTATCCCCTACAAAACTTCTGGCAATAAAGCTGGCCCCCATGCCAACAGCAAAACTTAATGGATTAAATGGTTCAGAAGTTACGCCATCTGGCTGAACCTCAGTCTTGATCCCAGGATAAGTTGTAGGTGAAGCCTGACCTTTAGTTAAGCCATAAATCTGATTATTATGCACAAAATGTGCTATATCTGGATTTCTTCTTATCGTATGGATTAAGTGATTACCACCCTCACCGTAACCATCACCATCCCCTGTGGCAGCAATCACAGTCAACTCTGGATTACTTAATTTAGCAGCTACAGCCGGAGGGAGAGCCCTGCCATGTAATCCATTATAACCATTAGTCCGGAAATAATGGGGCAATTTAGCTGCCTGGCCAATACCAGTTATAACTGCAACATTTTCTGGCTTTAAATCAAGACCGGCAAGAGATTCAGCCAGAGCCTTTCTCAGAGGAAAATTCCCACAACCTGGACACCAGGTAGTATTTCTATCTGGTTCATATATATCTGTATTAGCCATGATCTTTCACCTCATTTAGATACCTTTCAGCAATCTTTTCTGCTGTAAATGGTCGTCCATCATATTTTAATATTTTATGATCAACTTTAATAACTGCTTCCTGCTGGATTAATTTAGCAAGCTGGCCTGAATAATTAGCTTCAACAGAAATAATTTTTCTTGCTGTACTGGCCAGAGATTTCAGTTTAGATACAGGCAATGGCCAGATATCTTTAAATATTAAGAGTCCGATATTATCATTTTTTTCTTTAATAATTTCTAAAGCTTCTTTCAGAGGCCCTGAAGTTGAACCCCAGCAGACTATTAAATTATCAGGCTCTTCAGGCCCAATATATTCTGGCCCTTTTCTATCTTCAGTAATAAATTTATCCAGTTTTTTAAATCTTTTAGCCATCATCTTATTTCTCAACTCAATATCCTCAGTTACAAAACCATTTTCATCATGCTCATGGCTATCAACTAAAACAACATTATCAGGTAGTTGCCCTGGATAAGCCCGGGGAGAAATCCCATCTTCAGTAAAAAGATACCGCTTATATTTTTTAGAAGCAAATTTAGCTTTATCAACAAAATTACGGTCAACTTCTAAATCTTCAACATTATATCCAGGAATATTCTTAGAAGAATCAGCTAAAAACTGATCACTTAAGATAATCACTGGCAATTGATATTTATCTGCTAAATTAAAGGCTCTAAAAGTCTGATAAAATGCATTTTCCTGATCTGTAGGTGCCAGCACAATTAAGGGAAACTCATCCTGGGATGCATTGATAGCAAATAAAAGGTCTCCCTGTCCAGTCCTGGTAGGTAGGCCTGTTGCTGGCCCTGGCCTCTGTATCTCAGCTATAACCAAAGGAATTTCACCGACCCCTGCATAACCAAGGGCCTCAACCATTAAGGAAAACCCGCCTCCAGATGAACCGGTCATAGCTCTAACACCTGAATAGGATGCCCCTAAAGCCATATTAATCGCTCCGATCTCATCCTCTGCCTGTTCTACTGCTATTCCAAACTCCTTCTGGTTCTGGGCTAAAAAATTTAAGATCCCAGTTGATGGTGTCATCGGATATGCTGAATAAAATTTAACTCCAGCAGCAACTGCCCCAAGTCCAATTGCCTGATTACCATTAAGATAAATTTCTCCTTCATTTGAATCATCAAGGAAAGCTTTATTATAATTTACCTCTACTCCATCATCTATAGCATTATAGCCAACTTCAAATAATTGTTGATTATCATAAATTATATCATCATCAGAAAACTTATCGCCAAATAAATCATTCAATATCCCAATTGGCAAATCAAGCAACTTCCAGACAGCACCAGCATAAACAGAATTTTTAGCTTTAGGATTTATTCTTTTGGCCATCTCGCTGGCATAAATATCAATAAATCTTGGATCGTCAAATTTCCCATCGTAAAGAATAAAACCATCCTCATGAACCTTATGCTGATGTTTTTCAATACTTTCGTCATTTAAAGCTACTAATATATCTATCTCTTCCTTAGGAGCCTGAATTGGCTCGCTGCCAAATCTTATCGACATGAAATTATGACCACCACGAACTCTGGACATATAATCCTTACTGCTAAATATATTAAAACCGGCTCTAAACAATGCTTTACCAACCAGAGATTCTAAGGTCTTTAAACCCTGGCCTGCCTCTCCAGCTAATACTAGGTTTAGGTCCACAATTAATTACCTCCAGTATTTTTATTTTTAATTCTTATTTATTAATTCTAGATAAATCTATATTTACCTTTTATTTATCTTA
>SLSL01000217.1 GCA_007130465.1 Halanaerobiaceae bacterium
AGAATGGCGAATATATTAAAGAGGCCAGACCAGGAAAATTTATTAAATTATAATTTATTATTTATATATTTATTTTAATACTATGCATCCAACTCCAGGGTTGGGTGTTTTTATTGTAGAGTTATGAGAAGTATGATAAAATTATAACTGCTTAAATACAAAAAATCCCAAAATAGAGGGATTGAATTGGAAGAGCTATTAATATGGAGACATTAGAGGAATTTGAAGAGAGAATAAAAGTAGGTATTCACCCAGATGGGATGTCCTATTTAAAAAGATAGTTAATAACTGATAGAATATAGATAGGAGGTGGCTTCCTATGCATGAGATTAAGATTAATGGAGTATCGATGGAAATTGTTAAGGGTAATATTGTAAAGCAGCCTGATCTTGATGCAGTAGTTAATGCAGCCAATGCAGAATTGAGGACTGGTGGAGGGGTAGCAGGTGCTATTCATAGAGCAGCTGGACCAGAGCTGACAGAAGAAACTCGGTCTTTAGCTCCAATTCAACCTGGCGAGGCAGTAATTACCGGTGGTTATAATCTTGATAATGATTATATAATTCATACACTAGGGCCTGTATATGGCAGGGATAAGCCAGAGGATAAACTTCTTAAAGGCTGTTATCAGAATAGCCTTAGGGTGGCTGAAGATAGTGGGCTTAAATCTATTGGTTTCCCGGCAATATCGACTGGAGCATTCGGTTATCCAGTTGAATTAGCTGCTGAAGTTACAATGGAGGCTATCAAAGAATATCTCGATAAGATAAATCAACTGCAGAAAATAAGATTTGTTCTATTTGATAAATCAGATTATGAAGTTTATAAAAAAGCCGCTGAAAAATTTATACAGTGATAAAATACACCTGGCCTGGCTCTGGTCAGGCTATTTTTTTATTTTCCTTATTCTGAAGGTAGTAATAAATAATTCCAGCAATAAATATCAGTCCAGCAAGAGCCAGCCAACTATAATGATAATGGTCATATTGATCAGCTAAAAGACCAAAGAAAGGTGGCCCGACCACAACGCCGGTTCTTAAAAAGACAAGTGATAAGCCTGAAGCTATTCCTGTCTGTTCTGGCGTCGATCTTTCACCGACAACTGTAAAATATAATCCACTCCAGCCCAGAGCTGTAAGACCGAGCAGAAATGAAATTGTTAAAATAATAAAGTTATTATTAGCCAGAAATTCTCCTGAGATGCCATAGATAAAGTTAAGTATGATAATAGCTGTCATAATTAATATAAAGCTAATCGTTCTATTGCCTTTAAAGATTGAATCGCTGACCCAGCCCCAGAAGGTTCTTCCAAAGATGCCTCCAATTTGCACAATTCCCAGGGCAAACCCAGCTAAAGCTGAACTATATCCTAAATCAGTTGTTAAGAATAAAGTGTAGTGGGCTGGGATGGAGCCGACAGCCAGACCGAAAATAAGGCCTAATGAACAGGCAAGCATTAACTGCCTATTTTTCAATAAATTTAAAATATTATCTTTGAAATTGATATCAGAATCATCATTATTGTTAGCTAAAGATTTATCAGGATTATAAGCTTTTTTAACATAGATACCTAAAATTATCGTTAAAAGACTGGATATAAGAAGTGCACCTCTCCAGCCCAGAGTTCCAGCTATAATAGGCAGAAGGGTGGCTCCGGCAAAGCCTCCAATACCGCTGCCTGAATGCATTAAACCCATTGAGACACCTCTTTTTTCAGGGTCGACTTCATCCATTATCGATTTATTTACAGCTGGTGTAATTATACTAAATCCGATGCCTGTTATAAATGCTAAAATTAGAATAATACTATAGACCGGAGAAACTGTATGGGCCAGCATTAAAAAGCCGATACTAAAGATACCAAATAATAATGTTTTTTTGGAGCCTATCTTATCTACAATATTACCGCTGAAAATAGCAACTCCAGTAGCTGATATAAATAAAAAAGTTGAATATAACCCGGCTTCAGTTCTGGAAATACCAAAATCATCCTGAATAAAAGGCATTAATGCCTGGATACCCTGGATGTTGATAAATGCACCCATGTAGCCAGTAGAAAGGATAAATAGTAATTTCCACTGTAAGTTATCTTTAAGATCAGTTATTTTTTCTAACATATTTTAGATTGCCTCCTTTATTCAGTATATCTTTATTGCAGAAAATCTTCAATACAAATTCTTGTTATATCCATTTTATCTTTGATAATCTATCCCTATTTCACTTCTATTAAATCTCTACCTAATTTATTCAAGCAAGCTTTTATAAAAAATATTCCAGATTATACTGTTATTAATTTTACAATAGACGTTTTTTATAATAAGATAGATATTGAGATAAAAAAATGAGGTGGATATAAATATGTCAGGATTAAAAGATGCAATAATTTTAAGTGATTTCGATGGGACAATCACAGTTACTGATACAAATAATGCAATCTTTGCTAATTTTAATCAGAGAGAGTCAGAAGAGATTGTTGATCATTATCGTGAAAACCATGATGAACTGGGGATTAGATGGCTTTTAGCTGAGCAGTATAAAAATTTAGATATAACCAGACAGCAGTTAAAGGAATTTGTGACAGAGAAAGTAACTATTGAGCAGACTTTCTTTGAATTTTTGGAATTTATTAAAGAAAATAATTTTACATTTGCTGTTTTAAGTGGAGGCTTTCAGGATTACATAGATATACTATTGGAGCATTATGGTATTGAGCAAGATTTTCCGGTTCATGCAAATAAATTAATTTTCCCAAAAGATGAAGGTTCTGAAGCAGATTATATTAAAGCTGAGTTTGCTTATCCTCCAGAAGAATCTTTATCAAAATTCGGGCCTGTTCCGACTCCTAAGGGGATGATAATTAATCAGTATAAAGAAGATGGTTTGCCGATATTTTATCTTGGAGATGGCAGGACAGACCGACATGCAATTGGCCGGGCTCATTATATTCTGGCCAAAAAGGGGAGCTTTTTAGAAGGCTTCTGTCAGGATAATAATTACGAGTATTATGTATTTGAAGACTTTATTGAGGCTAAAGATTATATAATTGATAAGTTGAAGAAATAGAAGAGATAAAAGAAGAATAGGATAAATATAATAAATAAAAATAAAACCCCACCGGAGAACTTGCTGTAAGATCAGCAGCTCTGGTGGGGTTAATTTATGGCAGGATATTTACTTTTATAAGAAAATAGTACCTGCTGGTCCAAGTGGTAGACCAAATACGAACCAGATAATTAATAATAATGTCCAGGCAATCATAAATGCGATTGAATACGGGACCATTGTCGATATTAATGTTCCTAGACCAATATCTTCATCCCATTTCTGGGCAAAGGCAATTATAATTGCGAAATACGGCATTAACGGTGTAATAATATTGGTAGTTGAATCACCAATTCTATATGCCATCTGGGCAAACTCTGGTGCATAACCTAATTGCATAAGTAACGGTACAAAGACCGGGGCCATAATTGCCCATTTTGCTGAAGCACTACCGACAAATAGGTTGATAAATCCTGAGACCAGAATAAAGACAATTATAAATGGTAGGCCTGTAAATCCTATAGCTTCAAGGAATTCGGCACCACTGATGGCTAAAATAGTACCGATATTTGTCCAGTCGAAATAGGCAACAAACTGACCGGCAGCAAAAGCCAGTGCAACATATGCACCCATATCAGCCATCGATTCTTCCATGAATTCAGCAACATCATCGCTGGAATCAATTGTTCCGGCACTTTTACCATATGCTATTCCAGGGATTATAAAGAATAGAGCTATTAGTGGCACCATACCACCAACAAATGGAGAGGCTCCCTCTATTAATTCTCCTTCTGGGCTTCTTAATATTCCGCCTTCTGGGACTGTCATAATTAATAAAATTATAATACAGATTAAGAAAGCTATTCCTGCAGCCCGTAATCCTTTTCTCTCTTTAGGTGTAACTTCATCCATATCTTCAGTATATTCACCGGTATATTCGCCAAAACGGGGGGCAACAATCTTTTCAGTTACCCAGGTACCAACAACTGTGATCAGGAATGTTGAAACGATCATAAAGTAATAATTAACTGACGGATCGACCATGTAATTTGGGTCAATTATATGGGCTGCTTCCTGGGAAATACCTGCCATCATTGGATCCAGTGTTGAAAGTAAAAGGTTAGCACTGAAACCACCTGAAACACCGGCAAAGGCAGCAGCCAGACCGACTAATGGATGTCGTCCCTTGGCTGAAAAGATAATAGCTCCTAATGGAACAAGGACAACATAACCGGCATCAGAAGCAACGTTAGACATAATACCTGCAAAGACAACTGCAGAGGTGATGTATTTATCTGGTGCTCCCATAACGAATTTCTTCAGAGCAGCTGTAATTAAGCCACCTTTATCGGCAACACCAACACCTAACAT
>SLSL01000140.1 GCA_007130465.1 Halanaerobiaceae bacterium
ACTATTTTCTACTGAAAAATCATAAACTTGCTCACCAATATTCAGTTTGCCTTCAGCCGGTAATCCAGACTGCTTTGAAGTAAATTGAAACTTCCGTTCGCTCCATGGTATAACAACATTTATAGATTCTAAATTATCTGGTTGGAATACTTTTATATTAGCCTTTAACTCTTTGTTTTTGAAGTTATCAGTTTTAATAATCAATCGAGTATAATTATCTTCTTTTGCAAATATCACCTCGGTCTTATCATTGCTAAATCTAACAGTTTCATCAACAGTTTCTGACATGTCAGTCCCCTGGCCAAAGGGAGAAATAATAGTCTTTTCTTCAAACTCTAAAGTTCTAATATCTAAATAATAAATAAATATAATTGCTGCATAATCAAGCATGGCAATAGTTGCAGAAAAGAAACAATTATCATTCATCACATACCAGTAATTCCACTGTTTCTTTCTCAGCCAATTACCCCGCAAATTACAGCGATGTAATGGCTTCCGGGACCAGCCTACCGCCTCTTTATTTAATCTACCACTTTCATCACAGAGGTCAACCTGTTTTTTAATTTCCTTTTCAATATACACAATATTTTCCTCCTTATTAAATTTATTATATCAAGCTATATATTTTAAAGCAATAAAACCTAACCCTCCGGTTACCCAACAGTTACCACCTCCGTTACCGGTCCAATAATCTCTTCTAAATTTCAATAAAAATTTATGTTATAATAGGGATAGCAAAAGTTAGAAAGGGGCAACAAAATGAGGATAGCTTCAATTCAACTTGAGATGATAGAAGGCGAGTCTAAAACCAGCAGAATAGTTAATGTTAAAAACATGATTGATAAAGCCGCTCTTAATAATCAGGGAGAGCCAGATATTGATTTAATACTTCTGCCAGAGCTCTGGAATGTCGGTTTTTTCGAACATGAAAGATTTCAGCAAGAAGCAGAAAAACTTAATGGGCCTACATATACTGCCCTGGCAGAAAAAGCCCTCAAATATAATACCTATATCTACGGAGGAACTATAGTTGAAAAAGCAGATGGTAACTTATATAATACAGCATTATTTATAGATCGAAAAGGGGAACTGTTAGCAAAATATCGAAAGATTCATCTATTTACTTATTTTGGGGCAAAAGAAGGGGAATATATTACTCCAGGAGACGAACCTGTTGTTGTAAATACAGATTTGGCCAATTTTGGTCTAACAACCTGCTATGACCTCCGCTTTCCAGAATTATATCGTCAGGAAGCTGAAGCAGGTGCAGAAATCTTTCTGGTAACAGCCTGCTGGTCATTTCCTAGATTGGAAAACTGGGTAGTCTTAAATCAGGCCAGAGCTGCTGAAAATGTAGCCTATTTAATATCCTGCAATACAGCAGGTAAAGTTAGAGGAGAAACCCATCTTGGCCATTCCATGGTAGTTGATCCCTGGGGCTTACAGGTAGCTTCATCTGGCAGCAAAGAAACAATCTTAACAGCAGAGATCGATCCAGATTATGTTAAAAAAACCAGAAATGAGTTCCCTGCTTTAAAAGACAGAAAACTATAAAACAGCTGACTATAAATTAATCTATTAAAAAGCAAAAAACTTCTGCTCTTATAATAATTAATCAGCCTATGCTATAATGAATAACAGTAAAATTTAATAATTAGTAAACCTTAGAGGAGGCCAGAAATTATGTCATTTTTAAAAATGATCGACGAAGACAATGCTACCGGTAAACTTAAAGAAGTATATGATGAACTTTTAGGAGGAGAAGGAGATAGATTGGCAAATCTCCTAAAAAGCCAGTCATTAAATCCAGAAATATTGAAGAATCATCTGAAATTATATCAAAGCATTATGCAGGAGAAAACTGGACTGAGCCGCCAGGAAAGAGAGATGATTGCAGTTGTTGTTTCAGCAGTAAATAAATGCCATTACTGCTTAGTGCACCATGGTGCAGCTCTTCAGCAGCTTGTTGATGAAGATAATAAATTATTATTTAAAGATCTAGCTAAAGCCTATCAGAAAGCAGACCAGCCAGAAAAAGAGCAGCAGAAACAGCTAGCAGGTCTAACATTAAGAGAAAAAGCAATCCTTGACCATGCCAAAAAATTAACAGTCGGCCCGGCAAATATTTTAGAATCTGATATAGAAAAACTCAATGAGATTGGCTTAAAGGATAAAGAAATTCATGATATCACCCAGGTTGTATCTTACTGCAATTATGAAAATAGAATTGCTCAAGGATTAGGTGTAGACCTGGAAGAAAGAAAATAATTTGTAAGGTTCTTTACAGAAATTATGAGCTAGATAGCCTATAATATAAGCAAAATAAGAATCATTATCAATTATTATACCTTAACGGGGGGACATTAAAGATGACTAAAGAGCAAGACCATGAAGAAAAGAATACTGAGAAATTAATAGATAAGAAATTGGATAGGCGTAATTTCTTAAAACGTTCAAGTCAGACCTTTGGAGCCTTGATGGCAGCCGGCCTATTTAAATTCAACTTTTCAACTAAAAGAGCTAATGCAAGTGAAGGCGACCTTTCAGATAAACTGATAATTCTTCACACCAATGATATGCATGGCAGAATTGAAATCAACCCAGATGATGGAATTATGGGCATGCCCTATGTTAGTTCTATAGTTAAAGATTTCCGTGAAAATTATGAGAATGTATTATTGTTAGATGCTGGAGATACAATTCACGGTCGACCTATAACAGATAGACTTTATGGTAGCAGTGCAATTGATACGATGAATGTTATAGGTTATGATGTTATGACTGCCGGTAACCATGATTTTAACTTCGGTTATGATAGACTTCTGGAACTAGAAGAAATGATGAATGCTGAACTTGTTTCAGCAAATGTTGAAAAAGATGGGGAGTTGTTATTTAAGCCATATACAATCAGGGAAATAGCAGGAAGGCAGATAGGTATCCTTGGCCTGGCTACTCCAGCAACCAGATATACTACCCATCCAGATAATATAGAAGGATTAGATTTCACAAGCATGAGAGAAGCAACAGAACATTACGTTGAAGAGATGAGATCTGAATATGATTTAGACCTCTTAATTACTCTAGGCCATGTCGGCTATGGTGCCAATAATCCAGATGACGAAGATTTTACTGTTACAGACGAATTAGTTAAAAATGTTGATGGCATCGATCTCTTTGTTGATGGACATAGCCATACCAGAATCCCAGAAGGCGACTGGCATAATGATACTCTAGTAGTTCAGGCATATGAATATCTCAAAAAAGTAGGTGTCGTTGAAATAGATTTCAGTAATGATCAACCTGAGTTCCAGGCCCATTTAATTTCCGCAGAAGAAGCAATAGCAAATTATGAGCCAGATCCAGAACTAGAAGAAATAATATCAGATGCCAGAGATGAAGCTAGAGAAGCTTTATTAGGATAGAATGAATAAAATAATATGCTCTCCTTAATCTGATATTCTCATACTCCATTTAACTACGCCAGGCGGTATCCCCTCCGCCTGGTAATTTTTTTGGTCAATTCTTTATTATTTGGTTTCATTTACCTCACAGATTTCTTTTTGAAGTTGCTCCAAATCAACATCAAGTTCATGGTGAATAACAAAGCCCATGGCGATTCTCAAGACAATAATTGCTGCCACAATATAAAGTTCACTGGTATCCCGGACAAAAACAGTCTTGAGTATCTCTGCAGCCAGGTAAAACTCAAGAGCAAGGGCAATTGTTCTAGCCATCTTTATCCTCAATAGGGTTGAAGATTCATCATATTTGAGCTTAATAAAATGCCAGAAGATCATAGCTGCTCCGTAAATTAAAGTAATGCCCCCCATCAATTCTAAAATAGCCATTAATAAATGAGAAATATTAAATGTAAATTCTTCTACAAAATGAAACATAAAGCTGCCCCCTTATAAAATCATATTAAAGAATAAAGATAATGGTTAGGCCTAAAATCCAGCAATAATAAGCAAAGATACTTAATTTTTCTTTTCTAATCAAAATTAAAAGCACCTTAATTGCAAAGAAACTAGCTATAGTAGAAGCAATAGTTCCCACAGTCAACTCAACTGCAGTTATTCCATCAAGCCCGACAGAAAATATATTTCTTGCCTGTAATATAGTTGCTCCACCTATAACCGGCATTGCCAGCAGGAATGAAAAGCGGGCAGCCAATTCTCTATCAAGACCTTTAAATAAGCCGCCAACGATTGTGGCACCAGATCTTGATATCCCTGGAAAGATTGCCAGGGCCTGAGCGATTCCTACAAAGATTGCATCGCCCCATCTCATCTTTTCTAATGGCCTCTCTTCTGTCGTAATTTTATCTGATAACCAGAGTAGAGTACCAGTGACCAGCAGAGCAA
>SLSL01000224.1 GCA_007130465.1 Halanaerobiaceae bacterium
AAGTTTTCTTTTCTGATTGTCCCGGAATTAAACCATAATTAAAAAGCTTGTGGCTCTTTTTTTGAGATTCTTTTTTTATCTTTTTCCCTAATTTTTGAACCCAATTATGAATAGCACTAGAACTTATTGATACCCCTAATAACTCTTCTACCTTTTCAGCACTGTCACGATAAGATTCATCCTTGACTATCTTTATTGCTGCTTCTTTCAAGCCAGGAGATTGTCGATCATTAGAGGGAAGGTTAAGGTACTCATCTAAAAGAAAATGATAATTCCCTTCAGGATCTGAATAATACCTTCTTTTTATGGTAATTGGACCAACAAGAGTTTTAATAGTTCGTTCCTTCATGTCTTCAGTTTTAAATATCTCTTTATTACGATTTTCTTTTAAAACATCATCAATTTCTTTTAGTATCTCTTTTATCTTTTCTCTAACGATTAAGCAAACTAATTGATAAATTTCTTCCTCTAAGTCCTTGAAATTATTCGCATTTTCTAATATCATATAAATACAATCTTTAATATTTTTATCCATGGGCCTCACTCCTTTCTTAAGGGTTTCTAGTGAGGCCCATTCTATATTAAAATCAAAATTCCTGTTTTATTTTATGATTTTTTCTCCCACATTAATTATACACAAACCTTTGCAATAGCTTTTTCTTATAAATTTAACTCCCAGAAGAATGTATAAAGCAAAACAGTGTCAAAAAAGGCCGATAATTCAGGGTCTATCTCTCTTAAAACATCAGGCCGCGTCAACCTTGGTGGAATATAATGTTCAAAATCAACTGATTGATAGTCATAAAAATCCAAATGGGGCGAAGTTTGAATTGAAGTAAAATAGGAGCTGCTATTTAAATTGGCCTCTAAGGGATAATATAAGAGATCTGAATCAAACTGCCAGCTATCAGTTCTACTAGCCAGCTCATCAGGTATATCAATTAATCTAAGGTGAAAATATTCTATATTGTTGATTAAATAATCTTCAAGAATTTCAAGCTGGGCATCAGTTATCTCAATAGAATTTTGGTCACTGGCAGCCAGAAATTCATTAATAGCCCCAATAATATAGTCAGTTTCAGACCCATGGAGCAACTCCTGATCAACCAGTTCTAAACTCTGATATTCCTGGGGAGGTTCAAAGAAATAATCTGGATGAGCAAAACCTCGCTGGCGATTAATAAAACCTTCTCTGGTAACTGAAAATATCTTGTCATCCTGGTCATCATTAAAAACAGGCTCTGCTGGTAATGGCATTAAATCCAGGATATAACCAGAGGAATCTGCCTCAAGTATCAGTTTCTGAATCACTATCTCTTCACTGCCATTCCAGATAAGACCGACCTCCTCAGTGAATTCGGTGATTTCTAAGTCAGCTAATGGGATAAGAATCCTTGCCTGAACTGGAGCCCCGATAAGAAGGATCAGTAAAAATATAAAACCTGATATTACCAGCCTTTTCATAATAATTACCCCCATTCTATTTTTTGTTAATCTATAATTTAATTATACCATTATTTGTTTATTTAGACCCACTTTAAAAGCAGGTCTAATTCCTTATTTTATTAGAGACTTTTCTATTACTGAGTTACCAGCTTAGATTTAAAGCCAGTTAATTATCTCTTCCAGCATCTTATCGATAATATAATGATTTAAATTTTCATAGGTTACAAGACTTATCCTCTCATCGTCCTCATATATCTCCTTAGCCGCCTGATAATAGTCCTCCTGGGCCTCCAGAGACACCGAGCTATCTTCTTCCCCATGAAGGAGCAAAACCGGCCTATTATTGGCTTTATCGAGGTTAAAGTAGGGATCATATTCTCTGAGAGAATATTTTATATTATCTATTATAACCTCATCTTTAATTGGCTGATTAAAATCTATCTCATCTAACCAGATATCCCTGGTCTTAAGCCAGGCTGAAGAACCATTTATATTAATCATCTTAGAAATATCAGCTCTGGCGGTAAAGACACCTGCAGCATTGAAGCCACCCATGGAATGGCCGGCAACAGTAATTGGTTTATTTCTACCGAGATAATCTATTAAACTCTCTGACTCTAAAATAGACCTGATTAAGATTTCAAAGAAATAATTGGCCAATAACTCTTCGCCATTCCCTGAATTAAAATCTAATCTATTTCTCTGGCCGTGATATGGAGCGTCAGGTAATATCACTCTAAAACCATGACAGGCCAGGATTTGACCTCTAAAAACCTGGTTTTCTTTTCTTGAAGACCAGCCATGATAAAAGATAATATCCTCTTTAATCTCAGGTGGCACAATTTCTATACAGGGGATCCCTGCAATATTAATCTCATTTTCTTCTAAATTGTCAAGTAAATTATTGAATCCCATTATATCTCTTCCTTTCCTTCCTTAAATCAATTGAATATTTCTTCTCCTGCCGCTACAATTTCAACATCTGCCCTGCAGTTATCAAGCAAATATTTCTGCCCCTGAAAACCTGTGCAGTGTAATGGATAGATTTTTTTAAGATTCATTTTATTCAACTCTAATGCAATTACTGCCAGTTCTGATTGGTTTTTATCTATTAGATGAAATCCCCCTGCTAAACCATAAATATTCTGTTCTGATATTTCACTAATATATTTTAAAATACTAACTATTCCACCGTGGCTGCAGCCAGTTAAAACTATTAAACCCTTTGAAGTTTCCATAAATAAACTATTCTCAAATTTGGCCTCTTCATAATATTTATGCTCTTTAACCTTATCAAGATATTTATCTGGCAACCTTCCAGTTAACCAGAGTCCCGGAGCTATCTCTGTCGGTTCAGTTATTGGATTAAAATTAATGATCTCCTGGCTGGAGCTATTATTGAGCAGTTTGTCTTCAATCTTCTGATGACCGAAAACTGCCATCTTCTTATTAATAGCAAGCAACTGGTTCAGTGCCCCTGTATGATCAAAATGGGGATGGCTTAAGATTACTCCAGCTGCTGACTGGAGAGGAATATTTAGTTCTGCTGCATTATGAAATAAGGCGTTTTTCTGACCGGTATCAAATATATAGTAATTTTTATTATGTTTAATCCAGAATGCTATCCCATGTTCAGCAATTAATTTCTCCTGGTTCACCCTGTTGGCGACTAAAATTTTTATTTCCACTGGTTTCTCTCCCTTAACCATTATTTAAATTCCAAAAACCACCAAACCTAATTTAATCAACCTATTACCTGCTAAAACTTCAACTAAAAAATTCTGAATCAAATCACCTAAACCTGTATAATAAAGGATAACCACTATTAATAATATTATAAAGATAATAATAAATAACTTCTCCTGTTTATCTTTATAAAAGATAATGAATCCCCCCTTATTCACCTCTAAGAGTATCCAGGACCTCTGGCCAGTGTTCGGCATCTGCCCTGGCATAACCTTCCTGGCTACCTCCCATATAATATGATCCTAAAACTTCTAAATTTGCAGTTGGGAGATAAGGAAAACTTATTGTATGACCGGCCTCTTCATAAATTAAATGTTTGAATTCATATGGATGATTATATTCATCAAGCCTTATTTCAACATATTTTTGAAGTTCAACTGAGTTCCACATTTTATCATCTCCACCAGAAACCATTAATACCGGACCATTAATATTTTCAACCGGAATTGTAGCATCCTCAATCTTATTCTGTTCAGCCTCTTCATACGATGCTGAATAATAAGGTTCAAGTTCCTGGATCGGCCCAGATGGAATCACTTCATAATCCCTTGAATATGGAATATAATCTACTGGCTCCCCCTGATAAGACCAGGCAGCTCCAGGAGAAATTGCCCCCATGGCAATTCCCTCAAATACCAGGCCAGATCCTGCTATCACAACTGTGCTACCAAATATATCAAAATAGCTGGCAGCAAGTAGAGCAAGCTCTCCACCTCTGGAATTACCAATAATCCCAAGCTGGTCACCTTTAATCCAGTCATAGCCAAGCATCCACTTCCCAGCCTCCTCAATATATTCCAGTGGAACCTCAACTAAATCATCAGGAATTTCTGGTTCCATCCCAAAATACTGAATTGCCAGAGCTGCTATTCCATTAGATGCAAGCATGTAAGCCAGGGAATCTGCTGGAGAAGGTTCTGAACCATGTAATACCAGAGCTCCTGGAACATCATCGTTTCCTGGTGGTCTATATAAGTTTCCAATTAAATCAGGATGATCAATATTAATTTCCTCTACTTCAGGATCACCTAGCCAGCGAATAATTTGTGAGCTTGCTATAGTTTCGCCTTCTTCCCTAATCAAAATATCAGTCTCAAAACTTTCTCCAAAATCGACTGGTGGAACAAAGGGTTCTTCATAATCAGAATTTGAC
>SLSL01000065.1 GCA_007130465.1 Halanaerobiaceae bacterium
ACTAGACAGGCCCCAAAATTTGCTGAAGAAGGCCAGCCTGGTCAGGAAAAGAATATAGAGCTTGAATTAAAGTTGCTTGCTGATGTTGGTCTTGTTGGATTTCCTAATGTTGGAAAATCAACTATAATTTCAAAGATATCAGCTGCCAGACCTAAAATTGCTGGTTATCATTTTACAACAATTACTCCTAATCTTGGTGTAGTAGAATATGATCAGTATTCATCTTATGTAGTGGCTGATGTTCCTGGTTTAATAGAAGGAGCTCATAAAGGAGAAGGATTAGGTGATGAATTTTTACGCCATTTAGAAAGAACAAAACTCTTAGCTCACGTGGTTGATGCCTCTGGTTTGGAGGGTAGAGACCCAAGAGAAGACTTCAAAAAAATAAGTAATGAGTTAAGGAGTTTCAGTAAAAAATTATCAAGACTTCCCCAGATAGTGGTTTTGAATAAGATTGATCTCTTTAATGATCGCCAGGAAATTGCCGAATTAATGAAATATTTTCAGGATGGCGGTTATGAAGTTTATCCGATTTCGGCTGTAACTGGAGAAGGGTTGAAAGTATTAAAGAATGAATTAGGTAGATTGATTAAAGAATATGAAGAGCCTGAAGAAATTATTGATACAAAAGAAGATGACATGGTAGTGATCACCCCGGATTTCGACGAGAAAGGACCTGAATTAACCGTAGAGAAATTAGGGGATAAATACTATGAAGTTGGTGGTGAATTAGTAGAAAGGCTTGTTAGCAGGACTGATATGGGCAATGATGCAGCTGTAAGAAGAATGCTTCACATTTTAAGAAAAGAAGGCTTGTATGATCTATTAGCCGATAAAAATATTCCTTCTGGAGCAACAGTAAGAGTTGGAGGTCTTGAGTTTGATTATATTTTATAAAATTTGGAGGTGTTATGAATGAAACTAACTGGCAAAGATAGAAGTTATTTAAGAGCAGAAGGCCATGGCATGGATCCTTTATTACAGATAGGGAAAGATGGTCTTTCAGAATCAACTATTGATAAAACAGAAGAACTTTTAACAGATCATGAATTAATTAAGATAAGAGTTTTAGATAATAATCAATTATCAGCTAAAGAATCAGCCCATAAATTAGCTGAATTAACAGATTCCAATGTGGTTCAGGTCATAGGTAATGTAGCTTTACTTTATAGAGAAAATCCTGAAATATCTGGATATAATTTGCCTCAATAAGGAGGAATTTTCGGAGTTAGCTTGAATAATTAAGGTAGCATAAATAAAAGGAGGCTTATTATGAGTAAAATAAAAATAATAACAGATAGTTGTTCAGATCTTCCAGATCATATAATTCAAAGATATGATATAAAGATGCTGCCTACTCCGGTACATATAGGTGATGAAAGCTTTCTTGATAGAGAAACTCTAACTACAGATGAATTTTATAAAAAATTAGAAGAAGGTGTAATGCCCTCTACATCTCAAATATCTCCAGGTAAATATGAACAGGTATTTAAGGAAGAATTGGATAAAAAAAATCAGGTTTTAGCTCTCTGCTTTTCTGGAGAATTAAGTGGTATTTTTCAGTCAGCTGCTTTAGCTAAAAAGAATATTGGCAGTAATGACATTAAAGTAGTTGATACCAGGAGTGCTTCAATAGGTTTTGGAATGACAGTTTTAAGAGTCGCCAAAGCTCTTGAGCAAGGTAAAAACCTTGCTGAATTAACAGAGATAGCTATTGATAGTGCTGCTTATATGGAACATATTTTTGCAGTTGGGTCTATTGAGATGTTAAAGCGAGGTGGTCGAATTTCCGGAGGTAAAGCTTTGATTGCTAATGTCTTGAATATCAAACCAATACTGCATTTTGAAGATGGTGAGATATTACCATATTCTAAAGTAAGAGGGCAAACAAAGATGTTACAATTTTTAGTTGATGAAATGAAAGAATCTGGAGCAGAACCAGGATCTGAAATGATTGGAATAAATCATTCAGCCAGTCCTGAACTAGCTGAAAAAATTCAGAAAAAAATTGAAAATAAATTTGGTACTGAAGAATTTCTTATCGGTGAGATAGGGGCAGCTATTGGTTCTCACGCTGGCCCAGGTACGGTCTCTGTTTTTTTTAGAGGCAAAGAGAAAGTGGCTGAGCCAGAAGTTGTCTAGATTTAGTTCTGGTAAACATTTTCACTTTTAATATCATTTGCAGAGCCGGGGGAAATAACTTTTGATTCCCAGACTTTGGAATGATAAATAGCCAGACCGACTAGTGTAATAATAAAGTTACTAAGTATCATTGAATACCAGACGCCGGTAGGCCCCAAAGTTGTAAAATCTCTAAAGAATATAATTAAAGGTATTCTTAGAACCCATAATCGGCCTACCATCATTATCATCGAATAGATAGTATGGCCCGAGCCCTGATAAGTGCCAATAAAAACCTGAAAGAAGCCCATTAAAGGGAGGGTTAAAATTATTAATTGAAGATAATCAACTGTCTGGTTAAAAACAGCAATATCTTCAGTAAAAAAACCAGTTAGGCCTGGGATAAATCGATAAAATAGCAATCCGGCTCCTCCCATAATAACTGTTGATAAGAAGGCGCTTCTTTTTATAGCAGATCTGGCTCGAATTATCTGGTCGGCTCCTAAGTTCTGGCCAACTATTGTTGCTAAAGCAGTACCGATACCCATTGCTGGCATTAATACAAATGAAGAGATTCTATTGCCAATACCAAAAGCAGCAATAGTTTCATTGCCATAAGCAATTATAAACATATTTAAAAACATAAAACCAAATGCTGCCATAGACTGCCCAATACAGTTAGGCAAACCAACTTTAAATAGACTTATAATTCGATCACTAGGAATTAAATCTTTATAGCCAATTACTAATTTATCATCTTCAGCATTAAATAAAGTTTTAAGCCCGTAGGCAGCAAAGATACCTCTAGAAAATACTGTGGCAATTGCAGCACCTGCTATTCCAAAATTAAAACCAAAAATTAAAATTGGATCTAAAACTATATTTAAAATTAAAGATGAAAGTTTTAATTTCATCGGTGTCATTGTATCGCCCTGACCCTGTAGTATAGCAGCATAAGCCAGGAATAAAAAGAGACTTGGCATTCCAAGTAACATAATTCTTAAAAAAGCAACACCATTTGCCAGAACTTCGCCTTCTGCGCCCATTAAGCTGACAATTCTATGACTACCAAATGCAGCAGGTAAACCTAAGCCTAAAGAAAGTATAACTGAGATAGTTATAAGTTCTCCGGCTGTTCTTTTAGCCTCATCTTTTCGGCCATCACCAATATATTGAGCAATCAGTGAAGTTCCAGCTACATTCATACCCATTCCGATTGCTAAAAAGAAGAAAACCACTGGCCAGACTAAAGTCATGGCTGCCATTGGTATTGATCCAAGTTGACTTACAAAATAAGTGTCTGTAATATTATAAGTAGATTGGACAACATTGTTCAACATTATTGGTCCAGCAAGAACCATGATTGCTTTTGTTATATTTCCATTTAAGATTAATTGTTGATTTTTATCAAGTCGGGTCAAGATTATCCTCCTCATAAGAAGCTAATTGAAATCCTTTATAATTATATATCTTTTAATAAGTAAATGCAAGTAAATAATTAATATATTCAAACTTTCTGAGGTGAATTAGATGGTGATTGTCGAATTAAAGTCTATAGAAAAATCATTTGGAATAGAGGAGGTTATTACTGATTTTGATCTTTCTCTTCAGAATGGAGAGAGGATCGGTTTAATTGGACGAAATGGTACTGGTAAAACTACAATATTTAAAATCTTAGCTGGCCTGGAAGAACCAGATTCTGGTGAAATAATTATTAATAATGATATAGAGATAGGCTTATTAAGCCAGCAGCCAGATTTAAGCCAAAGAAACACTATCTTTGAAGAATGTCTTGAAGTATTTGCTAAAGAAATCAAACTACAGCAAAAATTAAGTGAACTAGAAGAAAAAATAGCTAATTCTGGTTCAGAAACAGATCGGCTTTTAAAAGAGTATAGCAAGCTTCAAGAAAGGTTTGAACAGTCAGCCGGTTATAGCTATGAAAGCAAAATCAAGCAGGTTGCAATCGGGCTTGGTTTTAAACATGAAGAGTTAAATAAAACGATAAAAATGTTAAGCGGAGGCGAAAAGACCAGAGTTGGTCTGATCAAGTTATTACTTGAAGAACCAGATTTATTATTACTTGATGAACCTACAAACCACCTTGATATAGAATCAGTTGAATGGCTTGAAGAATATTTAAATAATTATCCTGGCTCAGTTATTATCATTTCCCATGATAGATATTTTTTAGATAGGACTATAACTAGAATAGTTGAGATTG
>SLSL01000123.1 GCA_007130465.1 Halanaerobiaceae bacterium
ATTTTTAATAGTTTTTTTACTGCAACAGCAATTGTGGCACTCCATGTAATAACTACAGCTTTTTTTGCCTATGCAATTACTCAGTTAACCTTTAGATTTCGCAATCTGCTATTTGGGATAGTGATGGCAACCTATATGCTGCCGGTACCGGTAACCTATGTTCCCAGTTATATCATTCTTTCAAGGCTTGGCTGGCTTGATACCTATCAGGGCATTATCTTTTCCAATGCTGTTAGTGTTTTCGCAATATTTCTGGCCAGGCAGTCGTTCCTCCAGGTTCCGACAGAGCTAGTTGATGCGGCTAAAGTCGATGGGGCTACTCACTGGACCATACTCTGGAAGATATTCTTTCCATTAACCAAGCCTATCTTTATTACCTTTGGGCTGATCAATTTTGTTCTGATGTATAACAACTATCTCTGGCCGTTGTTGATTATAAGGAGTAGAGAACTTTATCTGATAACCATTGGACTTAGGCAGTTCTTTATTGAGCAGGGAGCTTATGGTGTTAACTGGCCGCTAATCATGGCAGCCAGCACAATTGTAGTTACTCCACTCTTAATTCTATTCTTTATAACTCAGAAATGGTTTGTTAAAGGTGTTGGAGGTTCTGGAATTAAAGGCTGATCGCTGGTGCAGTAGTTGAATCAAAAGTTGGATTTGAACTTAGATATTAGACTTTAAAAGAGGAGGCTAAAATGTTAAAGAAATTAATAAGAACAGGTTTTGTTGGTCTTTTAGCAGTCGCTTTGGTATTAGGTTTTACAGTTAATCTTCAGGCTGATGTGGTTGAAATCGACTATTATTATGGGCTTGGCGGATATCTTGGAGAAGTCACTGAAGAGATGATAGAAGAATTTAATGAAGCCAATCCTGATATTCATGTTAGAGGAATAACCTATGGTGATTTTGATGAGGCACTTCAGGCTTTTCAGGCTGGTGTCGCCGCTGGAGACCCTCCTGCAGCAGTAATGCTTGAACCTACACCTACCGTTGAATTTGCTGGTCGAGGTATATTGGCTTCAGTAAGTGATTTATTAGCTGCTGATGAAGATACAGATGCTGACGATTATTACGGTGCTTTCTTTGAAATGTCAATGATAGACGGGGAACAGTATGCCATTCCATTATTTGGTACGACTCAGGTTCTCTATTATCGCCATGATCTTTTTGCAGAAGAAGGAGTAGATCCTGAACTGCTTAAGACCTGGGAAGGTATGGAAGAAGCTGCAACTATCTTAGCAGCTCGTGATGATGTTGAATATGGCTGGATGCCGATGTGGGGCCGCTATAATATGATGGATGCTGTTTTTGCCCGTGGTGGCCAGATGATAAGTGATGATGGCACTGAAGTTCTAATAGATAGCGATGTCTGGGTTGAGACCTGGGAAGCCTTTAGAAGATGGATCCACGATGATGAGATCATGGGAATTCATCATAGTGGTGTCGGTTGGGAATACTGGTATGACACTATTGATGATGTCTTAGAAGGAAATGCTGCTGGTTATACTGGCTCCAGTGGCGATCAGGGTGACCTTGATTTTGATATAGTTTCAGCTGCAGTTCAACCTGGCTGGGAAGGTTATGGAGACCCTGCTCCAGTTGGCGAAGCCAGATATGGCGTTATTCCAGCTAATATCAGTGAGGAGAAGAGAGAGGCTGCTTATCGCTGGCTGACATTCTTCTCAAGTCCAGAAAAGACAGCTGAATGGAATATGCGGACAGGTTATCTTGCTGTAAGAGATTCAGCACAGGAGTTGCCTGAATTTGCTGAGTTTCTTGAAGATAATCCCCAGGCCCAGGTACCTTTAGATCAGTTAGAGGTTGCCTCACCTTATTTTATTGATCCAACAGGCGGCGATATAGAACAGGCCCTTGATGATGCTGCAGATGCTGTCCAGATAGAGAATGTTCCTGCTGCAGAAGCTCTTGAAGAAGCCAAGGAGAGAGCTCAGCGAGCACTTGATCAGGTAAACTAACTTATTTTATATGATTAAGATAGCTAACCTGAATAAACAAGCCAATATGATTATGTAAAGAAAATATATTATCCAGGTGCTGTTAAATAAAATTATCTAGTTGGAGGAATTTAAATGAAAAGGATTGTGGCAGATTTTGATCTCTGTACTGGCTGTGAGACCTGTGCCCTAGTCTGTTCATTTACCAGGCTAGGGGGATTTAATCCTGATAGGTCCTGTATTCAACTCAATCTTTTTGCAGATGGCGTCTTTAATTTTCCTGAGATCTGTCATCAATGCAGCAAGGCTGTCTGCAGTCAGGTCTGCCCGACTGGGGCAATGCAGGTCGATATAGAAGCTGGCATTGTAAAGGTCGATCAGGCCAGCTGTATTGCCTGTGGCCAGTGCGAGGAAGCCTGCCCTGTAGATATGGTTAAGGTCGATAAAGACCTTAATTATGCCCTTAAATGCGAATTCTGTCAGGGTGAGGTTCCCTGTGTGGAAGCCTGCCCTGCAGATGCTCTGGGGGTGTATAGCAGATGAATTATGGAAGTTATATGGGCCGTTTCTTAGAGATTGATCTGACTTTTAATGCTATTAAAGAAATAGAATTAGATGATGAGTTGATAGAGGAGTATATTGGCGGCAAAGGCTTTGGTGTCAAGCTTTATCAGGATTATATTGATGATTCAGTTGAACCGTTAAATCCTGATAATGTTCTCTTCTTTCTGACAGGGCCACTTACTGGAACTTTTGCTCCAGCTATGCGCTCAGTTGTTGTGACAAGATCGCCTTTGACCGGCGGCTGGCTTGATTCTTACTTTGGCGGCTATTTTGGCCAGGCTATTAAATATGCTGGCTATGACGGCCTGATAATTAAGGGGAAGGCAGACCATATATCTTATATTTTAATAGATAATGGCAGAATAGAAATTAAATCAGGCATAAAATTAAAGCATCTCTCAACTTCTGAGACTGCTGCTAAAGTTAAAGAGCTTCATGGCAATAAATACAGAGTTGCCTCAATTGGCCCGGCAGGCGAAGAGCTGGTTAAATATAGTCTGATTTCCTGTGAGAATAATCGTCAGGCTGGTCGTGGTGGAGCTGGTGCTGTCATGGGAAGTAAGAATCTTAAAGCCATTGCGGTAAAAGGCGAGTCGTTAATTAAGGTGGCTGATAAAGATAAATTTATTAAGGCAGTAGATAAGGCCAATCAGGATCTGGCCCAATCTGCTGATATCGATAATTTCCGTGAGAATGGAACACCTTCATCTGTTCCCTTTGCCAATGAGATTGGAATGCTGCCTACTGAGAATTATTATAAGGGTCAGTTTGCTGAGGCAGAAGGCCTGGAGACTGAGCCCCAGGAGGAATTATTCTGGAATAGAGATTTAGCCTGTAGTGGTTGTCCAATTGCCTGCGGCAAGATAGGTAGAATTCGCCATGGCAAGTATAGTGGCATGCTGACAGATACTGTAGAATACGAGACTCTGGGTCTATTAGGTTCAAATCTGGGGCTTGGTGATATCCGTGAAGTTACTAAACTGGCCAATCTCTGTGACCAGTTGGGCCTTGATACAATTTCTGTTGGAGGTGCAGTCGGCTTTTTGATTGAAGCAATAGATAGAAATCTTTATTCTGACCCTGAACTTGGGAGCCTGGATTTTGGTAAAGCTGAAGCAATCAGAGAAATGATTAAGCTCATAGCCTTTAGGAAAGGTCGGACAGCAGATTTGCTGGCTGAAGGGGTTGAAGAGTTCTCTGGCAAGATTGTTGGTGGCGATAAGTTTGCTATCCATATCAAAGGCCTGGAAACTCCGGCCTGGCCTCCCCGGGGAGCGCCAGGAATGGGGCTGGCTTTAATGACTGCTGATAGAGGTGGCTGTCATCAGCGTTCTTTCCCTGTATCCCATGAAGTTGGTGGGCTGGAATGGCAGGGCAAGAAGCTGGAGCGGCTTTCGACTGATGGAAAAGCCAGTTTGGTTGTCTATCAGCAGAATAAGCTGGCTGCCCTGGATACTCTGGTTAAATGTGATTTTGGTACCTATGGCATCAGCGAGGAAAGTTATAAGTTGATGCTGGAGGCTGCTACCGGTCTTGAATTGACCGGCGAGAAACCCTGGCAGGAGCTTGGTGCCAGGATCTGGGATGAGACCAGAAAGATTAATATAATGCATGGTTTTGACAAGGAAGATGATACATTGCCAGCCCGGTTTATGGAAGAACCTTTGCCTGATGGCCCTGCTGAAGGTCACATGATTACCGAGGAAGATCGGGAAGAAATGCTGACGGAATATTACAGGCTGAGAGGCTGGAGCTCAGATGGCGAAGTAAATTAATATAATGATTAAAAGGCGGCCATTGGCCGCCTTTTTTATGCGATAA
>SLSL01000014.1 GCA_007130465.1 Halanaerobiaceae bacterium
ACTAGAATGTCTCCAGCCTGAACCTTATCAACCTTCTCAACCTTATCTTCTCTAAATTCTATCACATCGCCAAGATCGGCAATATAAATATTCTCCTTAGGAACGCCAACATCTTCAGCTAATGTAGCATGCTGATGTAAATGCCGGGCCTCGCCATGGGTAGGCACAAAATATTTAGGCTTAGTTAAGTTAAGCATTAACTTTAACTCTTCCTGACTGGCATGACCGGATACATGAACGCCTGAAACATCTTCATAAATTACATTGGCTCCTCGTTCAAATAACTGATTAATAGTCTGGCCAACAAATTTCTCGTTTCCAGGAATAGCAGATGCAGAGATTACCACAGTATCACCATTTTTAATATTAATATGATAATGATCTCCTCTGGCCATTCTGGTCAAGGCAGCCATCGGCTCACCCTGACTTCCAGTAGTTATTAAAACAATCTCATCATCAGCAATATGTCCCATATCTCTTACATCAACGATCATTTCATCAGGAACACTTATATAGCCAAGTCTTCTGGCGATTTCAACATTATTAATCATACTCCGACCAGTTATTGCAATTTTACGTCCATACTTGACTGCAGCATCAAGAATCTGTTGAATTCTGTGAATATTCGAAGCAAAGGTTGCAACGATTATCCTTTCTGTAGCTCTATAAAATATATCATCAATCGTTTCACCAACAACTTTCTCTGACATCGTGTAACCTTTCCGCTCAACGTTTGTACTGTCAGAGAAAAGAGCCAATACGCCAGGTTCTGAATGTCCTAATTCAGCCAACTTGTGAAAATCAGCCACTTCTCCATCGACTGGAGTCTGGTCAAACTTAAAATCACTGGCATAAACTATCGGGCCTAAAGGTGTATGAATTGCCAGTGCACAGGTATCAGTCAGACTGTGATTAACCTTAATATAATCAACTTTAAACTGACCAACCTGAATACTACTCCCGGCATTTACAACCTTTATACGACTACTCTTCATTAGATTATGCTCTTTCAAATTACCTTCCAACAATCCTAAAGTCAACTTAGTTCCATAAATAGGCACATTAATTTCCTTTAATAAAAATGGTAAAGCGCCGATATGATCCAGGTGACCATGAGTCAATACAATCCCTTTGATTTTGTCTTTATTCTTCTTGACATAATCAAAGTCAGGTATTACTAAATCAATACCTAATTGATCATCTTCAGGAAACATCACTCCAGAGTCTATAATTAACATCTCATCTCCGTATTCCAACACCATCATGTTTTTACCGATCTGGCCGACTCCGCCGAGTGGAATCATCCTGACGGCTTCATTATTTTTTTGTGACATAAATAAAAAAAGACACCTCCGATTTGATTTTCAATTAATTTTACTTAATTGTGTTCTTTATTTATATTAAATTTATTTATTTCATTTAAGAAATAGCACATAAATATCCATTGTTTCTATTATAACGCCTCACTTACTAAAATACAAGTTAAAAACGTCATAATTTAAAATTATAGCAGATTATAATTTTCTAAAAGATTTCTTAACAGATTTTTCTTTGACTCTTCAAGTTCAGCCAACGGCTGCCTAAACCCGCCTAAATCCCAGCCCTTCATATTTAAAGCAGTTTTAACAGGGATTGGATTTGTTGAAATAAACATATTCTTAAAGATCGGAAATAGTTTTTTATTAATTTCAGCTGCTCTATTAAAGTCATTGGCTAGCGCAGAATCGATCATATCTCTTATCTCTGCAGCGACTAAATGACCAGCAACACTAACGACTCCTCTGCCACCTAAAGCCATTAAAGGTAGAGTTAATGAATCATCGCCACTATAGACATCTATCTTATCGCCGGCCCTGGCAATTATCTCAGTTGCCTGATCAAAATCACCACTGGCTTCCTTAATTGCAACAATATTATCGATTTCAGCCAGTTGAATAGTAGTCTTAGCTTCCATATTCCTGGAGGTTCTACCTGGTACATTATAGAGCATAACAGGCAGCTCAATACTTTCAGCTACTGTCTTAAAATGTTGATATAATGCTGCCTGAGGCGGCTTATTATAATAAGGAACAACCAGCATAACCCCGTCGACGCCAATCTCCTCTGCTTCTCTGCTCAACTCTATACTGGCCTCAGTATTATATGAGCCTGTACCAGCTATAATTTCAGCTTTTTCTCCAACCTCATCAACAATATTCTGTAATAAATCAAGCTTTTCCTGATGGCTCAATGTAGGAACCTCACCGGTAGTTCCACAGATAACCAGGCCATCGCAACCTTCATCAATTAAGTGACTGGCTAATTCTCTAGACTTTTTATAATTAACTTCTCCTGAATCAGTAAAAGGTGTTACCATTGCAGTATAAAGATTTCCTTCTAACATCATACTCACTCCTTATGATTTAATTTAAAAGCCTCGTGCAGTGCTGATATAGCAGCTTCTTCACTTCTTTTTTCTATTAAACAGGCAATACTTGTATGGGAATCCGTCGTCTGATAAATCTTAATTCCAGCAGTATTTAAGGCATCAACAATTCTGGACATAACTCCAGGCAGGCCAGTCATACCACTTCCGACAATTGAAACCTTACAGAACTTATCTGAATTATGATAGGAAAACCCAGAGCTATCAAGCAAGTTCACAGCTCTACTTAAATCTGGACTATCAACAATAAATGAAATCTTCTCCGGTCTAATATTTATCATATCAACACTAATACCATTATCAGCAAGTAGCCTGAATGATTTAAGTCCAGTCTCATAATCATTTCTAGAATCAGGTATAATCTCTATAAAAGAAACCTGACGTCTGACTGCCAGTCCAGTAACTGGCCTATCCTTGTTTAATTCTCTGGAATCTTTAATAACTGTACCATTATTATCATCTAAATTATTTGCAGCCCTAATCCTTAATGGAATATTTCCGGCCTGGGCAAATTCTGTTGCCCTGGGATGAATAACTTCAGCTCCCTGATAGGCAAGCTCACAGGCCTCAGTAAAGGTCACTTCCTTTAAGTTTTCAGCATCTCTATATATAGATGGGTCTGCAGTCATTAAACCGTCTACATCGCTAAATATATCGATCTTATCGGCATCTAAAGCATAACCTAAGGCACTGGCAGTGGTATCACTGCCCCCTCTGCCTAAAGTAGTTATCTCGCCATCCTGGCTGATGCCCTGAAAGCCTGCAACTACAGGAATTATATCTTTTTTCAGTAGATTAACAACCCAGTCTGGTTTCACTGCAATTATTCTTGATGCCCCAAAATTATCATCTGTTATAATTCCTGCCTGACCACCTGTTAAAGACTGGGCAGGATAATCTAATTCAGTTAACTGTCCGGCTATAATCACCGAGGATATCACTTCACCACAGGAAGCCAGCAAATCCTGCTGCCTGGCTGATAAGTTCTTCCTATCTCCTGGTAGATCCAACAAGGTATCAGTAGCATAAGCAGCACCTGCCCTGCCCATAGCTGAAACAACGACTACAGGCTTATAACCGGCCTCAATGGCCTTAATTATCTGCTGACAGGCAGTTTTACGATCATCTAAGGTTGCCAGAGAACTACCACCAAATTTCTGGATTATCACATTCAAGTTAACCAGCCCCATTTAATCGCAAACCAATTCTTCAGCGATCTGTACGGCATTTAAAGCCGCTCCCTTACGGATATTGTTGGCTGCAATATATAAATTTAAAGCCTTTGAATTTACTCTATCTCTTCGAATTCTACCAACAAGAGTCTCATCTGTCTCTTCAGATAAGATTGGTTCAGGATACTCAGATTTTTTAGGATTGTCATAAAGTTTAACCCCAGGGGCAGCATCCAGTAAGTCTCTGATATCAACTAATTCAAAATCATTATTTAAAATCAAATAACAGCTTTCGGCATGGCCATAATAAACAGGTACTCTGACACAGGTAGCATTTAAATGTAATTCAGGATCTTCTAATATCTTACGGGACTCATTTAACATCTTAACCTCTTCGTTGGAAAAGCCGTCATCATGGAAATAATCGATAGCCGGCAGTAAATTAAAGCCAATCGGCCGTTGATAATATTTCGGCTCCCTGCTACCAGATTTTAAATGCTCTACAGATTCCTCTTTTAATGATTCCAATGCCTTCTGGCCACTACCTGAAACCGACTGATAGGTGCTGACAACAACCTCTTCAAGGCCATACTCATCAGCCAGGGGTTTTAATACTAAGACCAACTGAATAGTTGAACAGTTAGGATTGGCGATAATCTCAGGCTTATCAGGGATAGCTCCACTATTTACCTCAGGCACAATCAATGGTATACCATCAACCTGACGGAAAGCCGAAGAATTATCG
>SLSL01000161.1 GCA_007130465.1 Halanaerobiaceae bacterium
GCAACTAAGACAACGCCTAATGGAGCAAATTGTGTAAAGTTATCGACAGCTTCCGTAAGAATGCGCTGGAAGCCTTCAACGGAGAGCAGGTTAAATGCTTCGATTGTCTCTCCGGTGGTAGGATGTTCTACTTGAATACCCAATCCTGATACTAATGCAGAAACTATGATAACTATAAGAGCCATTATAAAGAATAAAATCATTGGATGGGGTAAACGGTTTCCTACCCGTTCAATCCTGTCTAGAAAAGCATCGGCCAGGCCAGAGCTCTTCTCTGGATTTGAGTTAGACATATTAATCCTCCTTTAGTATAATATTTTAATAATGTAAAGTAATAAAAAATTATAAAATTATTGGATTTTTTGTAATCCTTAATTATGTTAACATAAATACTAAGTCGATTACAAGGGGTTTTAGCAGATAATTTTACTCAATATATATTTTGAAAAAGGACTTGCAGGATGGCTCAGTTGATGATATAATGTTTATTGCGTCTTATGAAAGAAATTGAATTAGGATGTTATAAAAATGGATCAGCCAGATAATTATTATATGGATATCGCTCTTGAAGAGGCCGAAAAAGCAGCTGATAAGCTGGAGGTTCCAGTTGGTGCTGTTGTTGTTCAATCAGGTCAGGTTATTGGCCGGGGTCATAATCTTCGAGAAGCAAGTCAGGATCCGACCAGCCATGCTGAGATGATAGCAATTAGGGCTGCCGCTAATGAAATTGGCTCCTGGCGATTGGAAGAGGCTGATTTATATGTTACATTAGAACCCTGCCCGATGTGTGCAGGGGCAATTCTTCAGGCAAGATTAAAGAGAGTTGTTTATGGAGCGACTGATCCAAAAGCAGGAGCTGCAGGGACATTATATAATCTGCTTGAAGATGAAAGGTTTAACCATCAGGTTGAGCTGGTCATAGGCGTTAGAGCCGAAGAATCCAGTCAGCTTTTGCAGGATTTTTTTCGCCAATTACGATTGGGGAAGGATGGGTGAGTCTGGCTGAAACCGCTCGACTCGAAATCGAGTAGGCACTTAATAGTGTCTCGAGGGTTCGAATCCCTCTCCTTCCGCCATAAGAGAATAATCAATTAATTAAGCTATAGACGGAGAGGTGTCCGAGTCTGGCTTAAGGGGCTCGCCTGGAAAGCGAGTGTAGGCTCACGTCTACCGAGGGTTCGAATCCCTCCCTCTCCGCCATTATATATTTTGCAATTTTGCTTATTAAGTTTGGCCGTACTAGATGGGGTGGTAGCGGTGCCCTGTAACCTGCAAGCCGCTATAGCAGGATCGAAGGCCGTGCTGAGGGCTTATCCTTTGGGGGTCTGGCCCTGATAAGTGGTGTTGACAATTGGGTCTCACGCAATGAAGCTTTGCGAACCCCGTCAGGTCCGGGAGGAAGCAGCGGTAAGCAAATGTCTTCATGTGCCGTGAGGGTGCCTGGTTCGAGCTAACTGTCAGGGTAACGCCCTGGAGGAGAAGTTCGAAGCCGGTGTACGGCCTATTTTTATTAAATACAGGGAGGATAAAAATGGCTTTTCTCTCGCTTTATAGGAAATATCGGCCTAAACAGTTTTCAGACTTAGTTGGACAGGAACAGGTAGTTCAAACTTTAAAGAATTCTATAAAGTTTGAGCGAATTTCTCATGCCTACTTATTTGCAGGTCCCAGAGGTACCGGGAAGACTTCGACTGCCAAGGTTTATGCCCGGGCATTAAACTGTCTTGTAGATGATGGGATTGAGCCCTGCGGTCAGTGTGACAACTGTCAGAGAATTGATAATGACCAGTCCATGGATTTAATTGAGATTGATGCAGCCTCTAATCGGGGAATTGAGGCGATTAGAGAGCTGAGGGAGAAAGTTAAGTTTTATCCTGGTGAGGGCCGTTATAAGATTTATATTATTGATGAGGTCCATATGCTTACCAACCAGGCCTTTAATGCCCTTTTAAAGACTTTAGAGGAGCCGCCAGAGAAGGTTATCTTTATTCTGGCGACAACTGAGCCTCATAAGGTTATTCCGACAATCTTATCCCGCTGTCAGCGATTTGATTTTTCATTATTAACTCAGCAGGAGATTGCCGGTCGCCTTGAATATATTTGTCAGGAAGAGGATATTGAGTATGAGAGAGAGGCTTTAAATTTAATTGCTTATAGTTCCAGCGGTGGAATGCGGGATGCTATCAGTCTGTTAGATCAGGCTATTTCCTATTCTGGCAAGGATATCTCTTTAGACCAGATTGAGGAGATGTTAGGCCGGGTTAAGGTTAAGACTTTATCCAGATTTGTTAATTATCTAGCTGAAAAAGATACTGCTGGCGCTATTAAATTATCAGGGCAACTTCAATCTGCTGGCAGGACTGTTGGCAGGATAGTTTCTGATTTAATAGATTATTGCCGCCAGTTGATGTTGATTGCCAATGATAGCCCGAAGATGGCTTATAGAGGGCTTGATTCTGGGAGAAAGAATTTATTAGAAAATGATAGTCAGTTATTTGCAGCTGCTGAGATTAATTATATAGTTTCTAAGTTGACTGAACTTGATGGCCAGCTTAGATATGCTGAGAGGCCAGATATTTTGCTTGAGCTTACTCTAGTCAGGCTGACTGACCCGGCAGCTGATGAGAGTAGAGCCGGTCTGGCCAGGCGTTTAACTAAACTTGAAGAGAAATTGGCAGCTCTTGAAGGTGATCAGGATATCTCCTTTGCAGGCAAGCAAGAAGCTGCTGCAGATAATAAAGAGATAGCTGACAGGGAAATAGAAACTGTTGCTAGAGAAACAGAAGCTGCTGTCAGTGAAATAGAAACTGGTGGAGGCGAAAAAGAAATTGCCGCTGATAAGCAAGAAACTGATGTCGGTGAAAGAGGTCTTGATCAGGCAAAAGAAGATAAAGAGGTAGTAGAGCCTGAAAAAGAGTCAGTCAAGGCGCAGCCGACTACTGAAAAAATAGCCCAGAATGACCAAAAGAGCTCGATTTCTGAACATAAGGATGAAAAGTCTGATAAAATAGAAGATGAGGGAGCAGTCTCTAAGGAGGAAGCGGGGGCTCAGGGCTCTGATAGCTCTAAAAGCGCGAATGAATCTATGAGCGTTAATGACTCCATGAGTTCCAGGGACTCTAAGGGCAGTGAAAGCCGGCCGATACCGGAAAAGACCTGGCAGAAGATCTTGAATGATATTCGGGATGAGGATATTAGAACCCATGCCATGGTTAAAGAGAGTAAGTTGCCGATTAGAGAAGGTAATGAGCTTAAATTTATTTTTCCGAAAGATAAACAGTTCCATTATCAACAGGCTGATAAGAAGTCTGCTCTTATAGAGAGAGTTGTTAATCAACTTGCCAGTGAAGATTTAGATGTTCAATTGGAGATTGAAAGCGAAGTTAGCGGTAATGGTGGACATAATAGAGGAAGTCGTTCTGGAAATTTTAAGAGAGAGGAAAGTTCTTCGACAAATAGATCAAACAGGGATTCTCAGGAAGAATTTCCTCTACTAAAAGAAGCTCAAAAGGTTTTTGGAGGAAGAATTATAAAAGTCTCAGATGAGATGATTTCTAATTTTGAAGGAGGTAATAAAAATGAACATGAAGAAAATGATGAAACAGGCACAACAGATGCAGGCTAAAATGGAGAAGATGCAGGAAGAACTGAAAGAAAGAACTGTTGAGGCAACTTCTGGTGGTGGCGTTGTTAGAGTGGTTGTTAATGGTAAGTTTGAGGTGCTGGATTTAGAGATTGATCCAGATGCAGTTGATCCTGAGGATGTTGAAATGCTTGAAGATTTAGTGCTGGCTGCTATTAATGAGGGTATGAGAAATGTCCAGGAAATGATTAATGATGAGATGGGCGATCTAACCGGAGGAATGAATCTGCCGGGGATGTTTTAAATGTACCGCTACCCGAGAGCATTTAATCGGCTTAAGGCCGAGCTAGAAAAACTGCCTGGGATTGGCACCAGGACTGCCACCAGGCTTAGTTTTCATCTTTTAGAGAGACAACAGGAGGATCTGGATGAACTGGCCCAGGCGATTATTTCAATTAAGCAGGATATTCAGTTCTGTCAGGAGTGCCATAATCTGACATCTGAGGATCTCTGTTCTATCTGCCAGGAGGACAGGAATACAGATATAATCTGTGTTGTTGAGAGTCCTGGAGACGTGATTGCTATGGAGAAGACTGGCGAATTTAGAGGAGTTTATCATGTGCTCCATGGTTTGATCTCTCCACTAGATAATATTGGGCCTGAGGAGCTGTCTTTAGATAATTTAGAGGAAAGAATTAGAAAATTTAATACTAAAGAGGTTATTATTGCAACAGATCCCAGCGCTGA
>SLSL01000281.1 GCA_007130465.1 Halanaerobiaceae bacterium
CCTTTCATCTTCATGATCTCAGCAATGTCATCAAACATTACAAAGAACTCATCATATAGTTCTTCAGTATACTCATGAAGCTGAACAAATTGTTTAGCCTCAACATTCCAGTGTAAGTTGTGTAGCTTAGTATTTAATACTGCAAAGTTTGATAAATAAGTCTGTAAGTTATCATAATTCTTCATTAAAAATCTCCTCCTGATTAAATTTAGTAGTTTTATTGAGTTGCTTATCAGTAATTGTTATTAACACTGTATATATAATATAAAAATTTTGTATAATTGTCAAGGGTAAATCAGAAGAAATTTAAAAAAATAATCAATTAAATTAACCAGTCTTTCTTTAGCTCCCAGAGGGCAGCCTTAATATGATCATCATTTATTTCGTCAGGGTCTCTTGTTAGCTGAAAGTTCTTCTGCCAGCTCTTTTTAATTTTAGCTTTAAGCAAAGGGTAATGAGGTGACAGGATAATATCAGTTGTTCCGCCAGGGCTAAGTCCCATGCTTTCTAATTTCCTTTTAAAATCCTTCCTATCATCCTGGTCCTCAGGTAGATACTCTAGATTCAAAATCTGATTCCACTGGGTGGCTGAGAAGAATACAGCCTGCCCCTCAGGCACCTTAAAACACAAGAATACGCCCTCTGTACCAGTGGAGGCTGTCTCTCTATTAGTGGCTGCCCAAAATGGATATTCGGCATCCTGAGGCCGGCTGACAAGATCTTTGAATTTCTGAACAAAAAAATCATAGGCAGTTAGGAAAATATCAGCCTGTTGGCCATACTTATCCTTAATATACTTTCTTTTGACAGTAATCCTGCCCTCATTTAAAATAAGCTCTTTAAGCTCTGGTTTCTGATGACTCCATAACTTAATTTTATCGCTCATAATCTATCACCCACTCCCTATTTAACTCCCAGGTTATTGCCAGATCATGATTTGAAAGTCTAATGCTATTATCAAAAAGTCGCTCCCAGCTGGAGACCATTTCCTGTTTAAGCAGGGGATAAAAATTCTCAAGGTAGATATCAGATTCAACGTTAATATTATATTTATCCAGCTTTTCTTTAAATCTATTACGATCTTTATCGTCTTTAGGTAGATACATGTAATTTACGATATAATCCCACTTCTCCATGTCGAATATCAGGATATCACTCTCAGGAATCTCAAGCTCAAAGTTAATGCAACCTTCAGCTGTCGGTAACTTTAATTCCTCATGGGTTGTCAGCCAGATCGGATATCTGGCTTCTTTAGGTATATCCATCCGTTTTGAAGCTTGATTTCTTAGCCATTTATAGACATTGAGATAAATATCAGCTAAATTACCCATCTTAGCTCTAATATACTTTTCTTTAACTCTATAAACCCCGTTCTTTTCTAAAGTTTCAAGGACTGCCTGATCCTGCCTGGTCCAGACCTTATAAGCATTATTTTTAGCCAAAATACCCCTCCTATTAATAGTTAATTAAGGAAAAGGCCAGAAAGCCTCCCGACCTCCTGGCACCTCTAATTAAGACAGGTTTAAGAACTTATTATAAAAATTCTAGCCCCAGTTTATCTCTTTTTCATTATCATCTGGATGCTTAAGTTTATAAATTTCTTTTTCATGTTCAAACAATTTATCCTCGATAAATTCAAAATCCTTCTTATAACTATTTAGTTTGAGGTTTACTTCAGTTCTGAATTCAGAAAGTTCGGCAGTCTGCTCGAAAATAGCGCTAGTCCTTTCATCAATTTTATCAAGGAGTCCAGAATTACTTTTAACCTCAGTTTCAAGATTATCTACCTTAGTTTCAAGGCTATTAATTGCGACAGTATTATTGTCAACCTTTTCTTCAAGGTTATCCATCTTAGTTTCCAGGTTACTAATTGCAGCTGTATTATTGTCTACCTTAACTTCTAAACTTTTAATTGCAGCAGTGTTCTGATCAACTTTTTCTTCAAGATTGTCAACCTTTGTTTCCAGGCTATTAATAGCGGCGGTATTATTGTCAACTTTTTCTTCAAGGTTATCCATCTTAGTTTCCAGGTTACTAATTGCAGCTGTATTATTGTCTACCTTAACTTCTAAACTTTTAATTGCAGCTGTATTCTGATCTACTTTTGTTTCTAAACTTGTGATTGAGGCAGTATTTTTGTCTACTTTCATTTCAAGATTGTCTACCTTACCATCAATTGTATCAAGTTTATCGAGGATTAGATTTAAGATTTTTTCTTCAGCCATATAGAACACCCGCTCTCAGATATTTTTGAGGTAAAAATTAACCTCTAATACAGGGTAATTTAATTATACCATAAGCCAAATTTCATTTCATTGAGTAATTAATAACAGGTTAAATAAAACATATGTTTATATTTCTCTGTAAATGTAAAAACTCCTGCATAATTTCTAAGATTTTTGAAAATATTTAATTCAGAGCCAGAAGCGTTTGATTAACCTGCTTGGTAATTATTCGCTGGTATGGTATTATAATAATTGATGTTATAACCATGGAAGAGTCATAATAATTTTATCTACAAGCAATTACAATTCTCAAATTTATAACAAAGGAGAAATCCTATAATATGAGCAAAAACATAGTATTTTTAAATACACATTTTAGCTGGGGTGGTGGTGAAAACTGGACGTTGCTTACTGCTAAGGGACTGGCTGATAGAGGACATAATGTCTGGGTTGCTGGTCGTCAGGACAGTGAAATAATTAAACGAGCTAAGTCTCAAGACCTTGAAACAGAAATAGTTAACTTACATAATACATTAAGCTGTTTAAACCCGGTGAAAATCTTTAGCTTTAAGAACTTTCTTGAGGAGAATAATATAGAGGTGCTATTTTTAAATCTTTCGAGAGATAGAAAGTTTGGGTCTATTACCGGTTCTATGGCAAATGTAGAAAGGGTGATATATCGTAGAGGTGTTGACCGGCCTTTGAAAAAGCGATTTTACTCAAACTGGCTCTATGGCAGCGCTCTTACTGATATCATAGCCAATTCAAAATCTACCAGGGATAATGTGATGAAAAATCTTAAAGGTATTTTAAATGAGGATAAGATTAAGCTGATTTACAATGGAGTTGAGATACCTAAAAATATTAAGCCAGAGTTTTCTTTAAGGGAAGATTATAATATTAAAACTAACGAAAAGATACTGGTCAATGTTGGTCGTCTTTTCCCTGAAAAAGGCCATGATCTTCTGCTAGCAGGCATGGAAAAATTAAATAATTTAAATCAAGACTGGAAGCTATTTATTATAGGCGAAGGTGATGAAAGGGATAATATTGAAAGTTTAATTTCAGAGTACAATTTAGATGAGCAGGTCTATCTGACTGGCTTTGTAGATAATGTAGATCAATATCTGGTCCAGGCAGATTTAATGGTCCATTCAGCCAGAATCGAAGGCTTTGGGCTGGTATTAGTTGAGGCGATGGCCACTGGGCTGCCTGTTGTTGCAGTAGCTGCAAGTAATATTCCTGAGGTTGTAGAGGATGGCGAGGTTGGTCTCCTGGCTAAAGAAGAAAATCCTCAAGATCTGGCTGAAAAAGTCAACCAACTTCTTAAGGATGATGATTTGAGATCTAAATATGCCAGTAATGCTAAAAATTATGTCCAGGAAAATTTCTCAATTGAAAGAATGATTGATCAATACGAAGAATTAATAGGTTAATCTTAGATTAATCCTTTCTATTTTTCTCCCAGATTTTAATATATTTTAAAAACTTTGATACTGTTGAAATAGCAGTTAAGACCAGGCCTTCTTTGCCAAGCAGGAAGGCTTTTTTTAATAGCAAAAAATTAAAGAACTCAAAAAAGCTTCTCAGAAATACATAAAATAATGAAGGATCTTTGCTGCTCTCCTCGGCGCTCAGAGTGGTGTAATGGTTGATCTTTTCCATATAACTGACAATGTCCTTATATGTATAATGAATCATTGGTTGGTCCAGTCTACCCATCTTGCCGGTAAAGGTCGGACTTTCATGGACATCGCCGGCATACCTTATGCTCTGGTTATTTTTAAAGAGGCGGTCAGTATAATCAGGGTACCAGCCTGCATATTTTATCCATTTTCCTAGAAAGAAATTCTTTCTCGGGATCTGATAGAGCTCATGATTTCCTGTTGCGACCTTCTCTTCAATCTCAGCCTGGAGTTCAGGAGTTATTCTCTCATCTGCATCCAGAACAAGAATCCAGTCAGATTCCAGTTTGTCGAGACCAAAGTTTCGCTGGTTAGAGAAATTATCAAATTCCCGGATATATACCTTATCGGTATATTCTTTAGCTATCTTCCTGGTCTTATCTTCGCTAGCAGAA
>SLSL01000276.1 GCA_007130465.1 Halanaerobiaceae bacterium
ATTAAGATTGAAGATGATGGTAGTGTCAGGCCGATTGGCTGGAATCAGGCTTTAGATGAGATTGCTGAAAGGCTGACAGAGATTTTAGAAGAGGAAGGCCCAGAAAAGGTCTTTTATGCCCATAATCCAAGGAGAACCGGGGTCTTTTATGGCAATCGGTTTATGCATGCTTTAAATGTCAGCACGATTATGACTCATAATGCTGCCTGTAATACTGCTAGAGGCCGGGGTTTTGGTGCCACAATGGGTGGAGTGCCATCAGCTGATATTGGCAATAGCAAATATGTTGTTATGATCGGGAGAAATTACGGTGCAGGTATTAGAACCAGTCAGCTTAAAGCTGTAAATAAAGCAGTAAAAGGTGATACTACTTTAGTCTGTGTTGACCCGAGGCAGAACGAGACTTCAATAATAGCTGATAAATGGGTACCGATTAAGCCAGGTACTGACCTGGCTATGGTGCTGGCCATGTGTAAAGTTATAATTGATGACGATTCCTATAATCACGAATTCATTGAAGAACATACTATCGGCTTTGATCAGTTTGCTGATAGCCTTGATGAATATACGCCAGAATGGGCTGAAGAGTTGACCGATGTTCCTGCAGATACAATCAGAGAGATGGCCAGGGGATTAGCTGATGCAGCCCCGGCAGCTATAGTTCATCCGACCTGGAAAGGTGCCTTTGGCTGTAATTACGAAAATAGTACTGAGACTGCCAGAGCAGTTGCCTATTTAAATGCTTTATTAGGTAATATTAATCAGGATGGCGGTCTGAAGTTTTATAATGGCCCATCGACTGGTAGCCTTGATCCTGATAGGTATCCTGCCCCAGCTGCCCCTGATACTAAAAGGGCCGATGGTGCCGGTGTTGAAGATGAATATCCACTGGCTACTGGTCATGGCCTGCCTCATGTGCTGGCAGAACGGATAAAAGAAGGCAAGGTTAAAGCCGGTTTTGTTAGACATCATAACCCTGTTAGGAATTTCCCTGATTACGACCATATGGAGGAAGGTTTTGGGGCACTTGACTTATTGGTTGTCTTTGAGACCCAGCGTTCTGAGACTGCCATGGTTGCAGATTATGTCCTGCCAGAACCTTCATTTGCTGAAAGGGAGGAAATCATTGAATCCCGGGGTAGCAGCAGAGGTTACCTGGCCATGCGGACCCAGGCTATCCCGAAGATGTATGGCAAGACCAAAAGTTTTGATGAGATTATCAGAGAACTGGCTGTTAGAATGGGTGTTGGCGAATATTTTAAATTTACAATGGATGAGGCCAATGCTGCTATTTTAGAGCCATTTGATATCAGTCTGATTGAATTTAAAGAGAAGGGCTCGATGATGGTAGATGTTCCTCAACCTGAACCCTGGCCAGAATTAGGAACTCCAAGTGGTAAATTTGAGTTTTATTCTGAGACCTTTGAGAAGCATGGAGCGCCTCCAATTGCTGGCTGGCTGCCACCTGCTACAGGTCTTGAGTTTGGAGCTAATGAATTCAGGCTGGTCCATGGTAAAGAGGCCTATCATTCTCATACTGCAACAGCTAATACGCCACAGTTATTACAGATTACTAAAGATTATAATACTAATAGGCTCTGGATAAATGCTTCAGTGGCCGAAGAGATGGGGATTGAAGATGGAGATGAAGTAAGGGTTTCATCTGACATCTTTAGTGATACCACCAGAGTTAAAGTAACTGAGAGAATTCACCCGGAGACAGTCTATTATCCTGGGAGTTATGGGAATAGAACTTTCCATTATCGGGTGGCCCATGAGATTGATTCACTGAACCCGAATGACTTTGTTAAATATCAGGTAGAATCGATTGTTGGTCATGCCATGGTAAATGAGGTAATAGTTACAGTAGAAAAGGTATAAAAAATTAAAATATAATTGATGAATAAATGCTGCTTTTCAGAGGATTATTATTGAATATAATTTGGCCTCTGGAAGGCAGCAAATACTTTGTGAAATTTGTTAAGAGATACTACTTGGTAACCGTCGGGTAACCGTCAGGTCCAGCTTGAAAATTATAGTTTTTTACATATTTCATTAATTTTGATTGGCCTCTTTTTTATGGTAAAATATAAAGTGTTAGTGATGAAATAAATTTTTAGGGGTGAAAAGATGATAAGAGAAGAATATTATTCTGATTTTTTAAAGCAGTTGAAATCTTTATTAGAAGATGAGAGAGATTGGCTGGCAAATCTTGCAAATACTGCTTCGTTGATTTATAATCTAGTCCCTAAGTTGAACTGGGTTGGGTTTTATCTTATGGACAGTGAAGAAGAGATGGTTCTGGGGCCTTTTCAGGGTCAGCCAGCCTGTGTGAGAATTGAGGTTGGTAACGGGGTCTGCGGGACTGCTGTTGCTGAAAGGAAGACACAGTTAGTTAAAAATGTTCATGAATTTAATGGCCATATTGCCTGTGATCCTGCTTCGATGTCTGAACTGGTTATCCCAATAGAGATTGAGGGAAAGATAATTGGGGTTTTAGATATTGACAGCCCGGCAGAGGGCAGGTTTAATCGGGAAGATCAGGATTATCTTGAAAAGGCAGTTAAAATATTGATAGAAGAGACTGATTTTACACCATTATTAGAGAGAAAGAGGAGATAATTAGATGTTAAAAACTAATAAAGATAGAATTGTAGTTCAGTCGGTTCAGGGAAGTATCTCTCATCCTGGGGCAGGCAGATTGCCCTACAGGATGGATAGAGAGGGTAAAGGCCATAATATCCCAGGAACCGGTGGAATATCGTACAATGTAAGAGTTGGAGATCCTGCTTTTGGCTGGGCTGGCGATCATATTGAGCCTGGAGTTAGTATGAAGATAAGCGATAAGTCACGGTCTACTGATAATTATGGGCTAGGATTGTTGGCCTGTATTGGTAATAAGGCTAAGGTTGTTAGCGGAGAAGCTCAGGGTGCAGAAGGTTATGTTACCGGGCTCCATGGCGGTATTAATCATGTTATTATTGATTTTGAGAAAGATGATATGGAAGAGATGAAAGTCGGTGACGAGATTCTGGTTAAGGCTGCCGGGCAGGGACTTGAATTGAAAGATTATCCTGAGGTTAAGGTCTTTAATATTGCTCCAGATTTATTTGAAAAGCTAGGTATTGAAGGGGAAGATGGCAAGTTGACTGTGCCTGTAGCGGCTGAGATTCCAGGCCATATTATGGGTTCAGGAATTGGAGCATCAACTGTAGCCATGGGCGATTATGATATTACTACTGGCGATAAAGAGATCATGGAGGAGTATGGAATTGATCAGTTAAAACTAGGAGATTTAGTCTATTTATCAAACTGTGATAATACCTATGGCCGGGAATATATTACTGGTGCTGGCAGTATTGGAGTTGTTGTTCATAGTGATTGTATCAAGATGGGCCATGGCCCTGGGGTGACGACTATACTAACTTCTAAAGAGTCTAAACTTGTTCCAGCTATTGATCCTGAAGCCAATATTTCTAAATACATGGAGTTTTTAAAGGATGAATAGTGAAGCCATTAAGGATAGAGATCAGGAGGAAGCTGAAAAATTATTTAAGTATCTTTCATGTCCTGAATCAGTCAGGGAAAACCCAACCGGGATTAGCATATATTTTGCTGAAAAAGAGGTTGAACTTGTCTGGTATCGGTCAGGGCTGGTCAGGATATTAATTGATGAGAGAGATGATTTTGCTAGAGAACCTTCAACACCGGCAGTAGTTGCCGGACATGAAGAGGTTGAGCTTGATTATTTTTATAGTGAAGAACAGGTCAGGATCTCCGGGCCTGAATTAGAAGTCAGGATACAACTTGATTCATTTGCTCTCTTTTTCTTTGATAAAGATGAGAATCTATTACAGGCTGATTTTCCTGGCCAGGCTTATGGATTTAACCGGGGAGAGGTTGAGATCAATAAGGTTTTAAAGTCTAATGAAAGAATCTATGGCCTTGGTGAGAAGACAGGATTTTTAGATAAACGTGGCAAAAGCTATGAGATGTGGAATACTGATACTTTTGATGCTCATGTCCCATCAACAGATCCTCTTTATATCTCTGTGCCATTCTATCTCTCTCTTGATGGTCAGTTGAGTTTTGGGCTGTATTTTGACAATAGTTATCGGACAGAATTTGATCTTGGAGCAGACCAGGAGGAGATCCTCTCGATCCAGGCTGCTGGAGGCAGGATAGATTATTATTTTCTTGCTGCTGAGAGAGCTGCAGATGTAGTTAAAAAATATACCTGGCTGACAGGCAGAACTCCTCTGCCGCCATTGTGGTCTTTAGGCC
>SLSL01000275.1 GCA_007130465.1 Halanaerobiaceae bacterium
ATTTTGCTGCCTCTATTAAGCCATCAAAGGCAGGCTCAGCTATGCTTTCTGTCTCAGCATGGCTTATTACCTCTATAGATTCTATCGCACCATCTTCTATAACAACTTCTATCTCTATATCGTCATTATACCCTTCGCCAGTAGCTGTATATGTCCCATCTTCAAAATCAGGTCTCTCTACTCCTAATGCATCTTCAATAGCCTGCAAGTAACCATCACTTGAATAAGTTGCACCAGTAACATGATCTACTGAAGTTGTCTGCCTATCAATTACTAACTCTCGTAGTTCTTCAAAGGCTGGCTCAGAGATATCAGGAGTATCAGAATGCTCAAGTACTCTGATTTCAGCAATCTGTCCATCAATAATCTCAACTTCAATTTCTATTTGATCATTATATCCATCACCAATTCCTGTATAAGCTCCATCATCAACAGGTATAGTAAATTCATCTTCAATGCTTAACACAGCATCTCCAATTGCTGCCAGGAACCCACGACTGGTCCACGTGGCACCAGAAACAATGTCAACATCAGTATTCTGTTCAGCAATAACCCTCTCTTTTAACATTTCAAAAGCAGGATCTGCTAGATAACTTGTCTCTTGATGTTCTACTAAACTAATATCAATTAATTCGTTATTTTCAACAGTAATTTCTACAACTATCTCTCCAATCATACCTTCAGCTCTACCTGTATAAACTCCATCAGGAATATCAAAGCCAGTTTCATAAACTTCAACTCTATCACCAGCAAGAGCATCATCTATAGCTGAAAGCATACCTCTGCTGCTCATAGTAGAGCCAGAAATTACATCAACATCAGTACTTTGAGCTCTAACAACTCTATTTTCTAGCCTTTCAAAAGCACTCCTGGCAACATGAGGTGTATCTCTATGTCTTAAAATATTAACTTCATGGAGGAAACCTTCTTCAATCTTAACTTGTGCCTCCACTTCTCCCCACATACCATTACCAGTTCCATAATACCAACCATTAGGAATGTTAAAATAATCATATTCTGAGCCATGGAGTTGTCTTTCAACAAGTTCTAACGCACTCTCAACAGTTTGAGCAACTGCAATTGATGATAAAGTAGCATTTGTAATTACATCTAAATCAAAGTTTGCACCCATTGTTGGAGTTAAATCAGAATGACGTAATCCCTCAAATTGTTGCAAAAAGCCTGGCTGAGCAACCTGTGCTCCAAGAGTAGCACTTTCATTATGCTCAATAACCCTACTTCCAATAACTTCTCCTTCAGGGTCAATAGCAACCATATTTTCAATCTGTCCACTATAACCAATTCTACTGACATAAGCTAAAAATCCAATTCTTTCACTGTCCTTAATCACTTCTGCAAGGAGCCTATCTTTATTTAAATCTTCGAGCATATTAAATTTATCAGCTCTTGGGAAGAAACTATCCATATGCTCATTAAATACTCTGTGATGCTGTTCTAAGTACTCAGTATCTGTAACAATTATTCCAGCATAAGCAATTACTGCAAATATTATTGATGCTAAAACAACAACACCTATCTGCATTATTTTTTTCTTCTTTTTGTAAACCTGCCCAAATATATAACCTTCTAATAATGTATCAAACAAATGGGAAAAACCATTCATTAATAATATTGCAAAGGTAACACCTTCTGGATAAGCAGTAAACACTCTAATAATAACTGTTAAAAATCCACAACCTATCCCATAAGCGACTCTTCCACCTTTAGTGGATGGGGAACTGACCATATCTGTTGCTATAAAAAAGGCACCAAAAATAATTGAACCTGCTAATATAGTAAATAAAGGGTCAACCCCTAAGACTAAAGCAGTTACTGCTGAAGCAGCAACATAAGATATTGAAATTCTTAAATCTAAATAACCTCTTTTATATAAATAAAATGCTCCGATTAACAATGCTAAAGCAGAAGTTTCTCCAATACTACCAGGAATATTACCTATAAAAAGATTTAAATATTCTGAAGAAGTAGTTGCTGCCCCTAAAGGAGTTGAAGTTGTTACTCCATCAAATGGTGTAACCCAATGAGTCATATATAAAGGCCAAGAAATAGCCAGTATAGCTCTACCAACTAAAGCCGGATTAAAAATATTATTTCCTAATCCCCCAAACAATTGTTTACCAATTATTATAGATAATGCACCACCTAAAATAGGTATCCACCATGGGGAAGCTGGTGGTAGTGATAAACCTAAAATAACACCAGTTACTACTGCACTACCATCTCCAATTAACCTTTTGCCACCAGATAATTTTTTATGAAATGGTATTTCAACAATAACACAGGTTAAAGCTGCTGCTCCTATTAAGTATAATGAATATGTTCCAAAAAAATAAACTGAAGCAATAATTGCTGGAACTAAAGCAATTACTACATTCCACATTGTTTTTTCTATTGTATCTAACTGTTTTATATGTGGACCAGAATAACCAAATGAATTTGACAAAACCTTTCACCTCCGAAATATTAATTAGACTTAGCTTTTCCTTTCTGTATCCAACGTAACAATGGTCTTTTAGAAGGACAAACAAAAGCACAGGCACCACATTCAATACAATCATTTAATCCAGCAATTTCTGCTTCCTGATACATTTCATTATTTACAAATGCTGTAATCCTATTTGGAGGCAAATACATTGGACAGACATCCACACATTTACCGCATCTAATACAGACTCTCTTTTCAGCATCACTATATTCATCAGGAGACAAAACAACTAAACCAGAAGTTCCTTTAGCAACAGGCACATCAAAAGATGTTATCTGCTTACCAGTCATTGGACCTCCCATAACAGTATGATAGTCTGCTGTAGTAATTCCTCCACAATATTCAATAATATGACCTACTGAAGTTCCAAAAGGAACAATTAGATTTTTCTGTTCTTTCAAACCTTTTCCGCTGGCAGTTAAAACTCTGTCAATAAGAGTATGCCCCTGATAATATGCCTCAGCTATTTTTGTAACTGTTTGGATATTATTTACAATAATACCAACGTCCATTGGTAAACCTCTTCTAGGAACCTCTCGATCAAGAACTGCTTTAATTAAATGTTTTTCAGCTCCATGAGGATATCTAGTATCTAAAGGTACTCCTTCTAAATTATCCCAGTTTTTGGCCTCTTCCTTTATTGCCTGAACAGCTTCAGGTTTATTGATCTCACTGGCAACTATACCTCGCTCAGCACCAACTGCTTCACAGATTAAATTTAAGCCCTGATATAAAATATGTGTCTTCTCTCTCATTAAACGATCATCAACAGTTAAGTAAGGTTCACATTCTGCACCATTTAATATAATAGTATCAATCGGCTTATCAGGTGGAGGATCAAGCTTTACATGAGTTGGAAAACAGGCACCACCAAGTCCGACTATACCTGCCCTTTTAACAATGTCTACCAAATTTTCTTGTTTTATTTCAGAAGGATCATAATCCCTTTCAAGCAATAATTCCTCATTAGCCTGACCTGTATTTTCAATTAACATACAATCAAGTTGAGATCCATCAGGCCCAGGTCTTTGAACAATACCTTTATAAACTCCTGAAATAGTAGCATGGATATTAGCTGAAAGTGCTTCTTTATTCTCAGCGATCAACTCGCCTCTTTGAACTTCCTGCCCCTCCTCAACTATTGTTTTACAAGGGGCTCCAATATGCATCTGAACTGGAATTGTTACTGAATCTGGAAAATCAATTCTTTCAATCGGAAGATCAGAAGTAAGATGCTTTTCTTCAGGAAGATGAATACCACCGATTGGAAACTTTTTTAAATCTTTCACATTTACACCTCCAAAAAATATAAGTCCTAATATTAATAAATAATAAAAAGTGTTGTTATTTTTGTAACACATTCGATCAAAATACTCATATTATATATAATATAAAAAATTACACTCACGACAATTTTAACAGATATGAAAATACATGTCAAGATTTTCTGCAATTAATTAGCCCGTTTAGAAATTTTTTTGGTAGCCTTACTCTTCCAATTAAATTTTTATGGCCTTCCCCTGGCCCGTGGTTATCTGAACCACCTGTAATTATCAAACCTCTCTCAAGACAGACTTTCAAAAATTTTTCCTCTTCTTGATGAGAATGGGCCGGATAAAAAACTTCAACGCCTTCAAAATCAAAATCCAATAGATCCTCAAAACTAAATCCATCATAATCTATTCTGCCAGGATGAGCCAGTACTGGAATACCACCAGTTTCTTTAATAACCTCAATAGCCCCTTCTGGAGTAATATAATC